>NZ_JAOCEW010000019.1:0-104943 GCF_029841665.1 Stenotrophomonas sp. GD03819 | reverse complement strand
ACCGGCGGGCGATTTCGATTTTCTCGAATGCGCGCCGGAGAACTGGATCCATGTCGGTGGTCCCGCTGGGGATGCGCTGGCCGAGCTGGCGCAGCGCCATCCGTTGAGCTGCCACGGTCTGTCGTTGTCACTGGGCGGCAGTGCGCCGTTGGATACGCAGCTGCTGGAACAGGTCGGCCAATTCCTGGAAATGCACCGCGTGCCGCTGTACAGCGAACATCTGAGCTACTGCAGCGACGACGGCCACCTGTACGACCTGCTGCCGATTCCGTTCACCGACGAAGCGGTGCGCCACACCGCCGCGCGCATCGCCCGCGTGCAGGACCTGCTGGGTCGCCGCATCGCGGTGGAAAACGTGTCCTACTACCTGGCACCGGAGCCGGCGATGGACGAGCTGGCGTTCACCAATGCGGTGCTCGCCGAAGCCGACTGCGACCTGCTGCTGGACGTCAACAACGTCTACGTCAACGCCTGCAACCATGGCTACGATGCCGATGCCTTCATCGCCGGCCTGCCTGCACAGCGCATCGTCTGCCTGCACGTGGCCGGGCACCTGGACGAGGCACCCGACCTGAAGATCGATACCCATGGCAGCGCAGTGATCGATCCGGTCTGGGAGCTGCTGGCACGCACCTACGCACGCATCGGCCCGCGCCCCACCCTGCTCGAACGCGATTTCAATTTCCCGCCCTATGCGGAATTGCAGGGCGAACTGCAGACCATCCGCCGCCTGCAGGCCGCGCACGCCGGGGCTGCACATGGCTGATTCCGCCGACACCCTGCGCTCTCAGCAACACGCGTTCACCGCCCACCTGCGCGACCCGCAGGCGGTACCTGCGCCGGCCGGCCTGGATCCACGCCGGGTGGCGGTGTACCAGCACCTGCTGTTCAACAACCTCCTCGGCCTGTTGAGCAATGGCTTCCCGGTCTGCGTGCGCCTGCTTGGCGAACCGGCCTGGAGCGTGCTGGTGCGCCACTACTTCGCCACCCATCGCTGCCAGACACCGCTGTTCACCGAACTGGCCGCCGAGTTCGTGCAGTGGCTGCAGGCGCAGCCACAGCTGCCGCATCCGGCGTTGGCCGAACTTGCTCATTACGAGTGGATGGAAACCGCGCTGTACCAGCTTCCTGCCGAGCCGCTGCCGGTGCCGGGTGACATCGACCCACTACGGGTTCCGCTGCAGCGCTCGCCGCTGGCATGGCCACTGCTGTATCAGTGGCCCGTGCACCGGCTCGGTGCCGAGGACGCACCGTCACAACCGCCAGCCGAACCGACCGGCCTGCTGGTCCGTCGCGAGGCCGATGGCGAGGTGCGCTTTGCCGTACTTAGCCCGCTGGCGGTGTACCTGCTGTCCAGCATCGGCGAACACCCCGGCCTCGATGGCCATGGCTACCTGCGGCACCTGGCCGCCGCGCACGGCCTGGCCGAGGACGCGCTGGCCGGACCCGGTGCCGCGCTGCTGCAGCAGTTCCTGCAGGCCGGCGTGATCGGCCCGCTCGCAGTCCCCGGCTGACGCCCCCTTTCCCCGGAGAACCGCCGATGAACCTCCCGACCCTGGCCACCGTGCGCGGCCAGCTGGACCGTCTCGCCCCCTGGCTGGCCCCGCTCGGCCTGCGCCTGCTGATGGCCTGGGAATACTTCGAATCCGGCCGCGAAAAACTGCACGGCCAGAACTGGTTCGCCGACCTGCAGGATGCCTTCCCGTTCCCGTTCGACCAGCTGCCGGCCACCCTGAACTGGCAGCTCGCCACGTGGTTCGAACTGATCGGCGCGGCCTGCCTGCTGGTTGGCTTCGGCACCCGGTTTGCCGCGGCCAGCCTGCTGTTGCTGACCGTTGTAGCGACCTATGCAGTGCATTGGCCGATGGAGTGGAACTCGCTGGCCGACCTCGCCATGGGCTATGCGATCACTGACCAGGGCTTCGGCAACTTCAAGCTGCCGGTGCTGTTCATGGCGATGCTGCTGCCACTGATCTTCACCGGCGCCGGCAGGCTGAGTGTGGATGCGTGGTTGGCGCGGTGGCGGCCATCGGGCACGACGGCACAGCCCGCAGTCCGGTAGATGCCGGCCCTGGGCGGCGCGCACCGTGCCAACCAAGGTTGGCACCTACAGGAAACCTGAGCGTGCGGTGCCCGGTAGGTGTCGACCTTGGTCGACACACGACCACGCAGGGAACCCATGCACAGAAGGCTGACCGGGCGCTCAGGGTCGCTCTGCTAGAATTCACGCATGACTGCCCCCTCCCCCGCACCTGCCGCCGCTCCCGATTCCGCAGTACCCCAGGCGCAGCGCGCGATGTCACAACGCTTCCGCGGCTTCCTGCCGGTGGTGGTGGATGTGGAAACCGGCGGCTTCGACAGCCAGCGCAACGCCCTGCTGGAAATCGCCGCCGTGCCGATCGAGATGGACGAGAACGGCCTGCTCTACCCCGGCCAGACCGCCAGCGCCCACGTGGTGCCGGCCGAAGGCCTGGAGATCGACCCGAAGTCGCTGGAAGTGACCGGCATCATCCTCGACCACCCGTTCCGGCTGGCCAAGGAAGAGAAGGCCGCGCTGGACCACATCTTCACCCCGGTGCGTGCGGCGATGAAGAAATACGGCTGCCAGCGCGCGATCCTGGTCGGCCACAACGCCCATTTCGATCTCGGTTTCGTCAATGCGGCGGTGGCCCGGACCGGTCACAAGCGCAATCCGTTCCATCCGTTCAGCGTGTTCGACACAGTGACCCTGGCCGGCATCGCCTACGGGCAGACCGTGCTGGCACGTGCGGCCACGGCCGCCGGGCTGGGGTGGGATGCCAATGAGGCGCACAGCGCGGTGTATGACACCGAGCAGACCGCGCGGTTGTTCTGCACCATCGCCAACGCTTGGCCGCGGTGAAGCGGCCAACGGCGGAGCCCCTCGTGGCGTGAAGCGAATCATCAGTTGGCCCGGACGGGTGGACTGCGCAGGGGACGCTGCAAGTACGTCCATGTAAGCTCGGTCGCCGCTTGCTCGTGTGCGCTGTCCTGCGCACACGGCAAGACCGGGGTTGGGCATCCGGCCCAACCCGCCCGAGGCATGCCTCAGGCCCATGCGGCTCACGCCCCTGCGCAGCCCACCCGTCCGGCCACGGACACGTTGCTGAGTGCCACGGAAAGATCAGAAAAGCAGGAGCAACAGCGGATCGCTGCGCTCGTTGGGGCTGCCGACGACCTCTGTGGTGGGTACTCCTTTGGTGGGTGCCGACCATTGGTCGGCACCGCCGGTTGGTGCGGCACTCCAGTAGATCCACGCCATGCGTGGATGCGATCAACCGATGCTCGTGCGGTCGCGGCCGTCGCTCTTGGCGCGGTACAGCGCGCGGTCTGCGCGCTGGTACAGCAGCGCCGGGGTGCGGTCGTCGGCGTCCAGCTCCACCAGCCCCGCGCTGAAGGTCACGCGCAGGCCGTCCACACCGGCCCAGTCGGGGTGGTCATGGAACAGGCCGCGCAGGCGTGCGCACAGCTGTGCGGCTTCCTCCAGGCGGGTGTCGTTGAGCAGCAGCGCGAACTCTTCGCCACCAGTCCGCGCGGGCAGGTCCGAGTCGCGGCTGGCGGCGGCGATCAGCCGCGCCACCTGCACCAGCACGGCATCGCCGATGCTGTGGCTGTGGCGGTCGTTGACGTCCTTGAAGTGGTCGATATCCAGCACCACCAGGCACAGCGGATGACCACTGCGCTGCGAACGCGCAAAGTCGCGGGCCAGCGTTTCATCGAAGGCACGGCGGTTGGCCAGGCCGGTCAGCGCATCTTCGCGGGCCTGCCGTTCGAAGGCCTCGGCCTGGCGTGCCAGGCGCTCGGCCAGTTCGGTCTTTTCCTGGTTCAGTGCCTGCAGGTGCACGGTCTTCGCCTGCAGGTCGAAGGTGGCCTCGTCCACCCGCCGCGCCAGGCGCAGGTTGCTGGCCTTCAGCTGCTGCAGCAGCAGGCGGTACAGCGCCACCAGCCCGGCCAGCAGCAACAGTCCACCCAACCCCTGCACGCTGCGTCGCTGCCACCAGAACGGCTCCACGGTGAAGCTCCATACCGCTTCCTGCTGGCCCCAGCTGCCACTCGGATGGGCCGCGGCCACGTGCAGGGTGTAATCGCCCGGCGGCAGGCCGACGAACTCCACGCTGCGCTGCGGGCCGCGTTCGACCCACCCCGCATCCAGGCCATCCAGCCGCGTGCGGTAGCGGATCCGGTCCGACATCAGGTAGCTCAGGCCGACATAGCTCACCGTCAAGCGACGGCCGCCGGGAATGTAGTTGCGGTCCGGGCCTTCCCAATGCACCGGTGCGCCATCCACCTGCACGCTTTCAATCGCTGCCGGCGGTGAAAGGCGCTCGCGGAAGCGCTGCAGGCGTTGCGGGTCAACGGTGCTCAGGCCTCCGGCGGTGACCACCCAGAACGTGCCGTCCTGGCGCAGGATCGCCGAGGGCCCGGAGCTGCCGTTGGCCTGCGCATTGGCCATGCCGTCGATCTCGTTGTAGCGCTCCACCATCACCCGGGGTGCGCGGCCATCGGCCACGGCGTTGAGGGTGGCCATGTCGGTGCGCAGTACACCGCGGTTGCTGCTGATCCACACATTGCCAAGGCGATCCGGCACCAGCTGGAACACCGCATCCACCGGCATGCCCTGCTCCAGCCCCACCCGCGCCAGCGTGCCGTTCCGCCAGCGGTACAGGCCGCGGTCGCTGCTGATCCACATCGCGTCGCCCAACTGATGGAAGCCGAACACGCTGCGGCCACCGCCCAGCGGCGCCAGGTCGATCGACTGCACGTGGTCGCCGCGCAGCACGCGGATTCCCTCGATGGTGCCGATCCACAGGTTGCCCTGATGATCGTGCTCAAGTGCGGTGATCAGGCCGCCGGGCATGCCCGGGACGTTCGATACCTGCACACGGTCACCGTCGATGCGGACCACGCCCTTCTGCGTGCCGGCCCAGACCACACCCTGCGGGTCCACGCTGATCGCGCGGATGTTGCCACCCGGCATGCCATCGGCGGCGGCATAGTTGTGCCGCAGCCGGCCGTCACGACCAAGACGGTAGACGCCATCGCCGAACGTTCCGACCCACAGGTCACCGTCCGGGCCCTGCGCCAGGCTGAGCACCGAAGGTGCCTTGCCGCCGCGGTTGTGCAGCGGCATCGCACGGAAGCGGCCATCGGCGGTCTGCAGATCGAGGCCGCTGGCACTGCCGACCCACAGCTGGCGGTCGCGGTCCTCGAATACGGTGCGCACATAATCACCACTGAGGCCATCGCGCTCGGTGTAGCTGCTGAACAGCGTTTCGCGCAGGCGGTACAGGCCGCCGTTGGCACCGACCCAGATGCTGCCCTCGGCATCCTCGCGCAGGCTGACCACGCGTCCACCCGGCAGGTTCAGGCCCGCCGGCAGCCGCTCCAGTCCATGCGAGGAGATCCGTAGCAGGCCCTGGTTCTCGGTGCCCAGCCACAGGTCTCCATGGCGATCCTGCAGCATCGAGGTCAGGTGCAGCTGGCCCGGCAGGCGGTGCATCAGCACCAGCTGATCATCTTCCACGCGGTACAGGCGCTCGCCGGCGACGATCCACAGCGCGCCGTCCGGAGCGCGGTACGGCCACGACAGGCCACTGCCGGCGCCCAGCCCCCACGCCGCGGGCGCCCGCTTGAGCACGCCGTCGTTGTCGCGCAGCACCAGCCCGTCCAACGTACCGGCCCAGACCCGGTCCTGCGCATCGACCACCAGCTTGGTGAAGCTCATCGCCATCGGCAGGTCGGCGGCCGGCGCCTGGTAGACGATGCCGGTGTCCGGCGTCAGATAGCCGATGCCCTTGCCTTCATAGAGCAGCCACAGGCGGCCCTGGCTGTCCATCTGCATGGACTGGATCAGTACCTGCGGGGTATCGGCCTGGTGCTCCCAGACCCGCCACTGGCCATCGTTACCGCGGTGGCTGACGTTGCCGCGCGAATCACTGATCCACAGCCCGCCCTGACGGTCGACGAACAGCGCACCGATGCCGTTGTCGCGCAGGCCCGGGCGGGTGCTGCGGTCGAACACGGTGAAATCGAGGCCGTTGTATCGCACCAGGCCTTCCCAGGTGGCGAACCACAGGTGGCCTTCGGGGGTCTGCGCGATGTCGCGCAGCGAGTTGTGTGGCAGGCCGTTGCGCGACGTCCATACATCGATGGCGTAATCGCGCAGCGGCGGTGCCCCCTCCTGCGCAGCCACCGGCAGTGCAAGGGCCAGCAGCAGCCACAGCAGGCCCTGTCGCAGCCATCGACCGATACCTGATCCGCAGCGCTCCGCCCAGCGCCCGATGTCCCCCTGTCCGGCCATCAGTGCAGCGGCGGCGGCCAGGTAGGGCTGCCGGGCCTGGCAGCATGCGGGAACGGCCAGGCAGCGCTGAACGGCATGCCGGCGGGAACGGGCTGGCTCATCGGGGGGAAACTGGGAAGATGCGCAGATGATAGGCCAAACCCGGCCCACGGCGTCACCATCGCCAGCCGCGAAGACTCAGCCCGCGCGCCCCGGCGGCGTTACCTGTGCACTGGCCGGCCACTGCACTACCGCCTCCAGCCCGCCTTCGGCGCGGTTGCGCAGCCACAGCCTCGCGCCATCCTTCTCGGCCAGAGCGCGGGCGATGGTCAAGCCCAGACCGGCGCCGCCGGTTTCGCGCGAACGCGAGGTCTCCACCCGCACGAACGGGTCGAACACGGCTTCCAGTTGATCTTCGGCCAGGCCGGGGCCGTCGTCGGCCACCACCACGGTGATCGCGCCGCCACTGCGCTCGACCCGTACCCGCACCCGGTAGGCGTACATCACCGCGTTGTCCACCAGGTTGGAAAACAGGCGGTGCATGGCCAGCGGACGCAACATCAACACCGCACCGCTGCCCCCTTCGAAGACGACATCACCGCCGCCCTCGGCGGTGTCTTCAACGATGCTCTCCAGCAGCGAATCCAGGTCCAGTGCGGCACGCTGCTCGGCGCTCTCAGCGCTGCGCGCCAGCTCCAGGCCTTCGCGCACCAACGCCTGCATCGCAGCCAGATCGCCGATCAGGCGCTCGCGCAGTACCTCGTCGCTGACGTTCTCCAGGCGCAAGCGCAGGCGGGTCAGCGGGGTCTGCAGGTCATGGGTGATCGCCGCCAGCATCTGCGTGCGCTCAGCCAGGTGCCGCTGCAGGCGATGCTGCATGGCATTGAAGGCTTCGGCAGCACGCTGCACCTCGCGCGGCCCGCGCAGCGGCAGGGGATCGCGCTGCAGGTCGTCGCCCAGGTCTTCGGCGGCGGCCGCCAGCTCCTGCAACGGCGCGCTGGCGATGCGCGCGACGATGTAGGCCAGCACCGCGATCGCCAGCACCAGCAGCGTCAGGAACCACGGATCAACGGCGAGGATGCCGTTGTGCGCCACCGCCGGCGAATCCAGCGCCAGCTTCAGCAACGTGCCGTCGTTGAGGGTCACGTCGACCGCACGGCACTTGGGCGGGATGAATGCCGGATCACGCTCGCGCGGGTGCTTGCGGTGCCCAGGCGGCGGCGGCGGCAACAGGTCCTGCAGCTTGGGAATGCAGGAGCGGAACGAAGCGAAGTGCACATGCGCGCGAGCGACCGGCCCCGGCCGGTCATCCAGCACTTCCATCAACGCCGTGTCGGCCCGCCCCAGGCGCGCGCCGGGTTGCAGCGCGCGGACGCTCGGCCCACCGATTTCGAGCAGGCGCTCACGCAGTTCGGGATTGCCGTCGAGCAGGTTGACGTAGCCCTGCAGGCGGTCAGCGATGCGGTTCAGGTTCTGCCGCTCGAACTCCTGCTGGCGCTTGGAGGTGGCCAGCATGGTCGCGCCGATCGCGGCCACGCTCATGCCCAGCAGCAGGATCACGAACAACCGCCCGACCATCGAGGACAGGAAATGGCGCAGGCGCTTCATCGCGGCTTATTCCAGGTTCACCGAGGAGGCCAGTACATAGCCTTCGTTGCGTACGGTCTTGATCAGCCCGTCCGGGCCACCATCGTCGCCCAGCTTGTTGCGCAGGCGGCTGACCTGCAGGTCGATCGCGCGATCCTGTGCCTCGTAGTTGCGGCCACTGCTGAGCGCGACCAGCTGCTCGCGCGACAGCACCTTGTTGGCATGGGCGATGAACACCCGCAGCAGGCGGAACTCGGCGCCGGACAGCACCACCACGCGATCGTCCGGGTCCACCAGGTGGCGATGCTCCAGATCGAACACCCACCGCGAGAAGCGCGCACGGCGCACCGCCAGCGGCTCCAGGTTGGCTGGCAGCGCCTCGGTCCGGCGCAGCACGTTGCGGATGCGCGCCAGCAGCTCGCGCGGTTCGAACGGCTTGGCAAGATAGTCGTCGGCGCCCATTTCCAGGCCCAGCACGCGATCGATCGGCTCGGCGCGTGCGGTCAGCATGATCACCGGCGTGTTCGAGCGTGCGCGCAGGTCGCGGCACAGGGTCAGGCCATCCTCACGCGGCAGGTTGAGGTCGAGCACGATCAGGTCCACGTGCTCGCGGTCCAGCAACTGGCGCATGGCGGTGCCGTCGGCAGCCGTGCTCACCTGGTAGCCGGCACGGCCGAGCTGTTCGGCCAGCAGGGTGCGGATGTCGTTGTCGTCGTCGACGATCAGCAGTCGGTGCATCGTGTTTTCAGTCTCCATGTCGCGATCATCCCGTGTCGGCAGCTGAACCGCATCCGGGGCAATGCGTACCAGTGTATCCACCCGTGGGCGGGATACCTGTGGTTACGCGTATTCACCGACAGTGTTACATAGAGACATACCCCGAGGATTGAGCCGCCCATCGCCCGGTCTTCACAATGCCCACCAACGCCGCCGCCGCGGCCCCGAGAGTGAAGCCACGACGTGACGTTCCGCCTGCTGCCCGCGACCCGCCGGGGTCGCCTGATACTGATCGCCCTGCTTGCCCTTGCCGTCGCCGCAGCCGCCTGGTGGCTGCTGCGCAAGCCCGCCGCCCCGGCGGTGGCGACCACCCCGGTCAGCCGCGGCGACATCGAGCAGACGGTGGAGGCCACCGGTGTGATCGACGCCTACAAGCTGGTCAGCGTGGGTGCCCAGGCCTCGGGCCAGATCAAGTCGCTGAAGGTGCAGCTGGGCGACACGGTGAAGGAAGGCGACCTGATCGCCGAGATCGACGCCACCACCCAGCAGAACCAGGTGCTCAACGCGCAGGCCTCGCTGGACCAGGTCACCGCCCAGCGCGCCGTGCAGCAGGCCACCCTGCGCCAGGCCGAACTGGAGTTCGCGCGCCAGCAGCAGATGCTGGCCGCCGAAGCCACCTCGCGCCAGGAATACGATGCCGCCGAGGCACAGCTGAAGACCGCCCGCGCCCAGCTGCAGTCCTACGAGGCACAGATCAAGGGCCGCGAAACCGAGCTGGGCACCGCCCGCGCCAACCTGGCCTACACCCGCATCACCGCGCCGATGGACGGCACCGTGGTGGCGGTGGTGGCCGAGGAAGGCCGCACCGTGAACGCCAACCAGACCGCACCGACCATCGTCATGCTGGCGCGGCTGGACGTGGTCACCGTCAACGCCGAAATCTCCGAGGCCGACGTGGTCAAGATCAAGGCCGGCATGCCGGTGTACTTCACCACGCTGGGCGATCCTGACCGCAAGTACCACGCCACCCTGCGCCAGATCAATCCGGCGCCGGCCTCGATCGCCAACGAGAATTCGTCCAGCTCCAGCAGCTCCTCCAGTTCCAGCTCCAGCAGCGCGGTCTATTACAACGCGCTGTTCGACGTGGAGAACCCGGACGGCACGCTGCGCATCGACATGACCGCGCAGGTCTCGGTGCTGCTCAAGCAGGCCAAGGGCGTACTGATGGTGCCGGCGGTAGCTCTGGGACCGAAGCGCCGTGGCGACGAGCGCATGGTGCGGGTACTGGACGACAAGGGCCAGCCGCAGCCGCGCAAGGTCAGCGTGGGCATCAATAACGGCGCCTCGGCCGAGATCCTGTCCGGGCTGAAGGAAGGCGAGCGCGTGGTGGTGGGCGAAGCCGGTGCGGCCGGTGCCAGCGCCGGCGGCGGCAACCGCGGCGGCATGCAGATGCGGGTCGGCGGCCCGGGCATGGGGCGCCGATGAGCACGACGGCGCCGCTGCTGCGCCTGCGCGACCTGCGACGCGAATTCCCGGCCGGCGATGATGTGATCGCCGTGCTGCGCGACGTCAATCTCGACATCCACGCCGGTGAGATGGTGGCCATCGTCGGCCAGTCCGGCTCGGGCAAGTCGACGCTGATGAACATCCTCGGCTGCCTCGATCGCCCCACCCGTGGCAGCTACCAGGTGGCCGGCCGCGAAACCGGGAAGATGGAACCGGACGAGCTGGCCGAACTGCGCCGCGAACATTTCGGTTTCATCTTCCAGCGCTATCACCTGCTGGGCGACCTGGACGCGCGCGGCAACGTGGAAGTGCCGGCGGTGTATGCCGGCAGCCCCGGCGCAGTGCGCAACGCACGGGCCGAGCAGCTGCTGCAACGGCTGGGCCTGAGCGACCGCATGCACCACAAGCCGGGGCAGCTGTCCGGTGGCCAACAGCAGCGCGTGTCGATCGCACGTGCCCTGATGAACGGCGGCGAGGTGATCCTGGCCGACGAACCCACCGGCGCGCTCGACACGAAATCCGGCGAGGAAGTGATGGCGATCCTCGGCGAGCTGCACGCCGAAGGCCATACCATCATCATCGTCACCCACGACATGAGCGTGGCCGAACACGCACAGCGCATCATCGAGATCCGCGACGGCGAGATCATCGCCGACCGCGCCAACCCGAACGCACCGACCTACCGTGCGCAGCGCGAGGCCAGCACCGGCGTCGCCCGCGGCAACAGCTGGCGGGCGGCCCGCGACCGCTTCACCGAAGCGTTCCGCATGGCACTGCTGGCGATGAACGCGCATCGGCTGCGCACCTTCCTGACCATGCTCGGCATCATCATCGGCATCGCCTCGGTGGTCTCGGTGGTGGCGCTGGGCAATGGCTCGCAGCAGCAGATCCTGCAGAACATCAGCGCGCTCGGCACCAACACCATCGACGTCTATCCCGGCCGTGGTTTCGGCGACATGCGCTCGGCGCGGGTACAGACGCTCAAGGCCAGCGATGCCGATGCACTGGCAAAGCAGAGCTACGTGGACAGCGCCACGCCCAGCGTGTCGACCTCGGTCACCGCGCGTTACCGCAACCAGTCGTCCACTGCCCAGGTCAGCGGCGTCGGTGAACAGTTCTTCCGGGTCAAGGGCGTGACCCTGCTCAGTGGCAGCTTCTTCGACAGTGATGCAGTGAAGGGCCTCGGCCAGGTGGCGGTGATCGACGAGAACACCCAGACCCAGTTCTTCCCTGATGTCGACCCGGTCGGCCAGGTGATCCTGCTCGGCAACGTGCCAGCACGCGTGGTCGGCGTGGCCAAGCGCCAGAGTTTCGGTTTCGGCGGCAGCACCAGCCTCAGCGTGTGGGTGCCGTACACCACGGTGATGTCGCGCATGCTCGGCCAGAGCCACGTCTCCAGCATCACCGTGCGCGTGGACGACGACACGCCGATGGATGCGGCGCAGGAAGCGATCACCCGCTTGCTGACGATGCGCCATGGCACCGAGGATTTCTTCCTCAGCAACAGCGCCGAGATCCGCCAGACCATCGAACAGACCACGCGCACGATGACGCTGCTGATCGGCGCGATCGCCGCCATCGCGCTGCTGGTCGGTGGCATCGGCGTGATGAACATCATGCTGGTGTCGGTCACCGAGCGTACGCGTGAGATCGGCGTGCGCATGGCCGTGGGTGCGCGGCAGAGTGATATCCGCCAACAGTTCCTGATCGAAGCGGTGCTGGTGTGCCTGCTCGGCGGCGTGCTCGGCATCGGCCTGGCCCTGCTGCTGGGCTCGATGATCGGCCGCTTCGCCAGCGACTTCCAGGTGCTGTTCTCCACCGCCTCGATTGTCGCCGCCTTCGCCTGCTCGACCCTGATCGGCGTGGCGTTCGGCTTCCTGCCCGCGCGCAATGCCGCGCAGCTCGACCCGGTGGAGGCCCTGGCCCGCGAATGAAGATGATGACCCGACTGCCCTTACCTGCTCCCTCGCGCCTGCTGGTGGTGGGCGCTGTTCTGCTCGCCTTCTCAGGCTGTGCATCGGTGGGCCGCTACCCGGTGCAGGCCCCCGACGTGGCGGCCAGCTACGGGCGTGGCGACGCCACCCTCAATGCACCCGCCGACGACCCGCGCAGCAGCCTGGATACACCCGGCCGCGACATCCGCCAGGACACCTGGTGGACCGGCTTCGGCGATGAACGACTGGACCGCCTGGTGGCGCAGGCGCTGGCCGCCAACAGCGATCTGGCCGCCGCCGGCCTGGCCGTGCAGCGCTCGCGCCTGCAGGCTGGCCTGGCCAGCAACGCGCTGTGGCCGCAGCCTTCGTCCTCCGGGGTCAGTGGCAGCGCCAGCCGCGCCACCAACCAGGCTGATGACTGGCGTCGCAGCTATTCCACCGGCGTTTCGCTGGGCTGGGAGGTCGATCTGTGGGGCCGCCTGCGCACCCAGCGCGACATCGCCCGCTGGGAAGCCGAGGCCAGCGAGGAAGACCGGCAGAACACCGCGCTGCTGGTGATCGGCGACACCATCACCCAGTACTGGAACCTGGCCTATCTCAACCAGTCGATCGCCACCGGCCAGGCCAACCTGGAGCGGCTGGAACGTACCCGCGAACTGGTCCAGGCCCGCTTCGACGCCGGTGCGGTATCGCGCCTGGAAGTACGCCAGGCACTGCAGAACCTGCAGTCGCAGCGCTCCTCGCAGAGCGCGCTGGAACAGCAGCGGGTGGAAGTGCGCAATGCGCTGACCGTGCTGCTGGACGGCACGCCGTGGCCACAGCAGGACGAGCCGCAGGACCTGCTGGCCGCACGCAGCCCCGGGATCAACGAAGGCCTGCCGACCGACCTGCTCGGCCGCCGTCCCGACCTGCGCGCAGCCGAACTGCGCCTGCGCAACAGCCTGAAGACCATCAAGGTGACCGCCACCCAGTACTACCCGGCGCTGAGCCTGACCGGCAGCCTCGGTTCCAGTGCGACCTCGCTGGGTGATGTGCTGCGCAACCCGGTGGCCACCCTGGGTGCGGGCCTGTCATTGCCGTTCCTCAATCTGCAGCGCGCGCAGCTGGATACCGACATCGCCGGCACCGGCTACCAGATCGCCGCGACCAATTTCCGCAAGACGCTGTACACCGCGCTCTCGGAAGTGGACAACGCACTGTCGGCACGCGAGCAGCTGGCGCGCCAGGTGGCGGCCTCGCAGGCTTCGTATGACGAAGCGGTGGAAGTGGAGCGCGCGCAGGAAGTGCGCTACCGCGTGGGTGCCACCGACCTGCGCACCTGGCTGGAAGCGCAGCAGACCCGGCGTGATGCCGAGCTGTCGTTGGCGCGCGTGCGCCAGAGCCAGCTGAACAACGACGTGACCCTGTTCAAGGCGCTGGGCGGCAGCGCGGGCTGAGGCGGCAACAGCGCCAACCAAGGTTGGCGACTACCGGCAGGTGTCGACCTTGGTCGACACGCTACTTCTGTAGAGCCGAGCCCATGCTCGGCTGCCTTCTTGATCGGGTATGCGATAGCCGAGCGTGGGCTCGGCTCTACAGATCAACCGCGCTGGCGCACGGCCTCGAACAGGCTGACGCCGGCGGCGACGGAGACGTTCAGGCTCTCGATCTCGCCCGGCATCGGAATCTTGACCAGGCCATCGCAGTTCTCGCGGGTCAGGCGGCGCAGGCCATCGGCCTCGCCACCCAGCACCAGGGCGATGTTGCCCTTCAGGTCCAGCTGGTACAGCGAAGCGGTGGCTTCGCCGGCCAGACCATAGATCCACACGCCCTGCTTCTGCAGGTCCTTCAGGCAGCGCGACAGGTTGGTCACCGCCACTACCGGGATCAGATCGGCGGCACCGGCCGAGGTCTTGCGCACGGTCGCGTTCACCGTGGCCGACTTGTCCTTGGGGATGATTACTGCAGTCGCGCCGGCCGCAGCGGCCGAGCGCAGGCAGGCGCCGAGGTTGTGCGGGTCCTGCACCTCGTCCAGCACCAGCAGCAGGGCCTTGCCTTCGGCTGCAGTGACCAGGCCTTCCAGCTCGTTCTCGCTGTAGGTACGAGCGGCGGCATAGCGCGCGGCCACGCCCTGGTGGCGCACCGGACCACCCACGCCATCCAGCGCCTGGCTGTTCACCTTGCGCACGTCGATGCCCTTGCGGCGGGCGTTTTCCTCGATCTCGGTCAGGCGCGGGTTCTTCGCACCGGCCTCGACCAGCACTTCGCGGACGTTCTCGGCGTCGTTCTCGATGGAGGAGGCGACGGCGTTGACGCCGACAATCCACTGGCTGTTCTTGCTCATGCGGGCGGGGACCGGAAAGGGGGTGGCTATGGTAGAGCATCGGCGGGCCGGGCGCTGCGGCGGGCCCGCCTGTAGAGCCGAGCCTGCACCCGGCGGCCTTGGGTTCAGGCTGCGGCGACCCGCAGCCGAGCGTGGGCTCGGCTCTACAGGTGCGTTACCGGCTGCGCGGCGGCCAGTGTGGGGTGTCGTGGTCGGGATGCTGGTGGGACACGATCGTGGCCAGGAAATCCAGCGCGGCGATGTCTTCCTCGGTACGACGGGCCGGCAGGCTGGCCAACGTATCGACGAACGGCAGCTTGCGCTCGACCCCGTACTGGATCGTCGGCGGCAGGCGCTCGGGTTCGTCAAAGGCACCGGCCGCCACCGCCACGCCGTCCGGCGCCTCGTAGGTCAGCGGCGTACCGCAGTCGGCGCAGAAGCCCCGCCGCACCACGTTGGACGACTGGAAATAGCGCGGCTGGCCGCGGGTCCAGCTGAACTGCACGCCGCGCACCGACACCAGCGGCGCGTAGTAGGCACCGAAGGCCTTCTGGCACATCCGGCAATGGCAGATCGAGCTGTCGGTGAGCGCGCCACGCGCCTGGAAGCGGATCGCGCCGCACTGGCAGCCGCCGCTGTACTCGGGTTGGCCCTGCATCTGCGGTCCTCCGTAACGTCGTGCCAACCAAGGTTGGCACCTACCGGGTGAGGGATGTGCCAACCAACGGCTGGCACCTACCGGGTGAGGCAGGTGCCGACCGTTGGCCGGCACACCTTTCAATACTGCTTCTTCGTCCGCTTGGCCGGCTTTCCACGCTCCGGCAGCGACGGCAGGCCATCGCCTTCGTCCTCGCCCTTGTGTTCGACCAGGCGGAAGTCGATCTTGCGCTCTTCCATGCTGGCCTTCAGCACCAGGATCCGCACGCGGTCACCCAGCCGGTAGCTGGCGCCACGGCGCTCGCCGGTCAGCGTCTTGCGGGTGGCGTCGAACTTGTAATAGTCCTGCGGCAGCTGGGTCACGTGGACCAGGCCCTGCACTTTCGACTCATCCAGCTCGACGAACAGGCCGAAGCTGGTCACGCCGCTGATCACGCCATCGAACTGGCCACCCACGTGCTTTTCCATCCACGCCGCGCGGTAACGCTCGTCGACCTCACGCTCGGCTTCATCGGCACGGCGCTCACGCTCGGAGCACTGCAGCGCCAGGGCAGCCATTTCGCGCGCGTTGTAGGTGAACTTGTCCAACGGCTTGCCGGACAGCGCGTGCTTGATCGCGCGGTGCACCAGCAGGTCGGGATAGCGACGGATCGGCGAGGTGAAGTGCGCGTACGCCTCCAGCGCCAGGCCGAAGTGGCCGTGGTTCTCCGGGCTGTAGATCGCCAGGCTCTGGCTGCGCAGCAGCACCGATTCCAGCAGCGTGGCATCGGGGCGGTCGCGGATCTTCTTCAGCAGCTTGGTGTAATCGCCCGGGCGCACCTTGGACCACGGCGGCAGGCTCAGCTTGAACTCCTTGAGGAACTCAAGCAGGTCGGCGTACTTGGTTTCCGGCGGCTTCTCGTGGATGCGGTACGGGGCCGGCACGTGGCGCGACAGCAGGTACTTCGCCGCCTCGACGTTGGCCGCGATCATGCATTCCTCGATCAGCTTGTGCGCGTCGTTGCGCACCAGCATGCCGGCCTGGGTCACTTCACCGCGGTTGTCCAGCACGAAGCGCACTTCACTGCTTTCGAACTCGATGGCACCGCGCTTGGCGCGCGCCTTGGACAGCACCTTGTACAGCTGGTGCAGGCGCTGCACCTGCGGCAGCAGGTCACCCATCCAGGCTTTGGTATCAGCATCGTCCTCGCCCACCGCCTTCCACACCTGGGTGTAGGTCAGGCGCGCGTGCGAGTTCATCACCGCCTCGTAGAAGCGCGAATGCGTGACCAGGCCGTCGCGGTCGATCTGCATGTCGCAGACGAAGCACATGCGGTCGACCTTCGGCATCAACGAACAGATGCCGTTGGAGAGCGTCTCCGGCAGCATCGGCACCACGAAGCCGGGGAAGTAGACCGAAGTCGCACGCTTCTGCGCTTCCTCGTCCAGCGGCGTGCCGGGGCGGACGTAGTTCGAAACATCGGCAATCGCCACCACCAGGCGGAAACCGTCGGCATTCGGCTCGCAGTACACCGCGTCGTCGAAGTCCTTGGCATCTTCACCGTCGATGGTGACCAGCGGCGTGCTGCGCAGATCGACACGGTCGCCGATCATCGCCGGTTCAACCACCATCGGCACCGAGGCGGCTTCGTCCAGCACCTCCTGCGGGAACTCGAACGGCAGCTCGTGGCCGTGGATGGCGGTCTCCACCACCAGCGATGCGGTCAGCTTGTCGCCGAGCACGGCGATGATGCGGCCGATCGGCGGACGGCGGCTGTCCGGCGCCTGGGTCAGCTCGCAGACCACCAGCTGGCCGTCGCGCGCGCCACCGGTCTGATCCGGCGGCACCTGTACGTTGCGCTGCACGCGCTTGTCGTCGGGCACCACGTAGTTGATGCCCATCTCGATGCTGAAGCGACCGATCAGGCGGGTCATGCCGCGCTCAAGCACGCGGGCGATGCTGCCTTCGCGGCGGCCACGATGGTCGATGCCGGTCACACGGGCCAGCACCTTGTCACCGTGCATCACCTTGCGCATTTCATACGGTGGCAGGAACAGGTCGTCGCCACCCTCGACCGGGCGCAGGAAGCCAAATCCTTCCGGGTTGGCGATCACCACGCCGGTGACCAGGTTCAGGGTCTGGATCGGGGCGAAACCACCACGACGGTTCTGCACCAACTGGCCATCACGGACCATGGCACCAAGCCGGCGCGACAGCGCCTCGGCCCGGTCAGGTGCGGTCAGGCCCAGGCGCGCGCCCAGTTCTTCGGCGGTCTGCGGCCCGTCGCAACGCTCCAGCAGGGCCAGGATGGCCTCGCGGCTGGCGATGGGCTGTTCGTATTTCTCCGCTTCACGCGCGGCATAGGGATCGTCGATCACCTTGCCGGTCGGCGGCAGCTTGCGGCCCGGGGCCGGGCCTGGCGCGTCGGTATTGCGGACCTTGCGGCCACGCGGTGGTGCGCCGCCTTCATTCAATTCGGGGAACCAGCCCGGCAACGGCTTGCCCGGCTTGGTGGTGCGGGCCGTGCCCGCCTTGGCGCCCTTCTTCGGGCCCTGGCTGCGGGAGGTGCTCCCGCCCTTGCTTGGTTTTTTGGTAGTCATCGCCCTACATGGTAGCCGTTGACGGCGTGCAGAACGGGTCAGTGGCCGTCTTGAACGCCTTGCGTGAAAAATATTCAGGAAGTCGTTGACAGCCTGCGGATTCATCTTCACAATTGCGCCTCTGGAACGCCCAGGTGGCGGAATTGGTAGACGCACTAGTTTCAGGTACTAGCGGGTAAAACCGTGGAGGTTCGAGTCCTCTCCTGGGCACCAACGAAAAAACTCCTCGCTTCGGCGGGGATTTTTTTTGCCTGTAATCCGGCCCTGAGGCTCGCCCCTGATTCCTCCAGGAAGGAACTCCGACCGGTAATCGCAATGATCTTCACAAGGGTGTTGACACCCCCGTCACAACACCCCATAATTTCGCTCCTCGACGCCCAGGTGGCGGAATTGGTAGACGCACTAGTTTCAGGTACTAGCGGGTAAAACCGTGGAGGTTCGAGTCCTCTCCTGGGCACCACGTCGAGAATGAGAAAAACCCGCGAAAGCGGGTTTTTTCATGCCCGTGATTCGGCATCGCCGCGATCGACGGCCGGCATCACAACAACGGCCGCAGCACCAGCTCCAGCCCGAGCAGCAGCAGGAAACCCAGGAAGCAGGCCCGGAACACCCGTGCACTGATGCGCTGCCGGATCACCTGCCCCAGCCACATGCCCAGCAATGCCGGCAGCACCGCCAACGCACTCAGCCCCAGCTGCTGGATGCCGAATGCGCCATGCAGCACCAGGCCGGTGGTCAGCGAAATCGTCGACACAGTGAAGGCCAGCCCCAACGCCTGCACCAGCTCCTCGCGCTGCAATCCCAGCGACTGCAGATACGGTACCGCCGGCATCACGAACACGCCGGTGGCGCCGGTCACCACGCCCGACAATGCCCCCACCAGCGGCCCCAGCCAACGCTCGCGCCGCTGCGGCACGCGAAACACCGGTGCAAGCAGGGCATAGACGGCATAGACCACCAGCGCCACTCCCAGCGCAACGCGCGACCAGGTGCGATCGACCCGCACCAGCAGCGCCGCCGAACCCAGTGTCACCGCCACCACCGCCAGCATCATCGGCCACAGGCGCCGCACGATGGGGCCCAGCGACGGGCCGGACAACAGCTGCCACGCGTTGGTGACAAAGGTGGGGATGAACAGCATCGATGCCGCCGCCACCGGCGACAACGCGCCACCGAGCAGCCCCATCGCCACCGTCGGCAACCCCATGCCGGTCACGCCCTTGACCACGCCAGCCAGCACGAACACCACCACCAGCAGCGCGTAGAAGTACATCGATTCATTCATGCCTTCATTGGATCGGGCCGTCGCCCGGCGCACAATGCGGCCTTCCCGGCCCACCCTTCGGCTGATCCGAAGGCTCGGGCGTTGCGATGAGGGCATGACATGCGGATGGATATCGCCGACCTGCGCCTGTTCCTGGCGATTGCCGAGGCGGGCAGCATCACGGCCGGCGCGGCGCAGGCGAACCTGGCCCTGGCCTCGGCCAGCGAACGCCTGCGCACGATCGAAGCCGATGCCGGCACCGTGCTGCTGAACCGCCATCCGCGTGGCGTCAGCCTGACTGAAGCCGGCGCCGCCCTCGCCCACCATGCACGCCTGATCCTGCAGCAGCAGGCGCAGCTGCGCGGCGAACTGCAGGCATTCGCGCATGGCGCGCGCGGTACCCTGCATCTGTATGCCAATACCGCTGCGCTGACCAACTACCTGCCCTCGCGGCTGGCACCGTGGCTGGCCGAACGCCCACGCCTGCATGTGGAACTGCTGGAGCGCACCAGCCCCGAAGTCGTGCGTGCGATCAGCGCTGGCCAGGCCGAGGCCGGCATCATCAGCGATGCGGTCGACGCTGCCGGCCTGCAGCAGCATGTGGTGGCCGAAGATCCACTGGTGATGCTGCTGCCCGCAGACCATCGCCTCGCATCGCGGCGCAGCCTGGCCTTCGCCGATGTTGCCGGCGAGACTTTCGTCGCCCTGGCCGATGGCAATGCACTGCAGACCTACATCGAGGACCAGGCACGCGACATCGGGCGGCGCCTGGACGTGCGCATCCGCATGAAGACCTTCGAAGGGGTGTGCATCATGGTCGGCCACGACATTGGTATCGGCATCGTGCCGCAGACCATCGCCCGCCAGCATCGGCGCAGCACGCATACCGTCGCCGTACCGCTCGCCGATGCGTGGGCACAGCGCCGCCTGTGCGCCTGTTTTGCCGAGTGGGCGCAGTTGTCATCGGCAATGCGCAGCCTGCTGCTTCACCTGGGTGTGCAGCCGCAGAAAAAGCTGTGAAATGTTGTTGACACATCCTCTGCCGTACCGCACAATTCGTCTCCTGAGTCGCCCAGGTGGCGGAATTGGTAGACGCACTAGTTTCAGGTACTAGCGGGTAAAACCGTGGAGGTTCGAGTCCTCTCCTGGGCACCACGACTCAAGATGATCAAACCCGCGAAAGCGGGTTTTTTCGTTTCCGGGGTTTGGCGAGCGTGGCATCGCATCTACCGCTCGAACTGTCGTATCTCGCACCACCCAGGCGTCACCCGCTGGTGCATACCTCCTCCCGGCGCGTCGTCACCAAACCCTGAACGGCTTTCTTCTGGGTCGCATTTCACATTGCGCGTTCAATTCGTAATTTTCCTAGTCGGAGATCTACCCGATTCCTTTTCGGTGGAAGGCAGATTTACGGGAGCCGGTTGCAGGTCTATCGCCACGACCTGACCAGCGCCCCCCCCCCTTTCCCCAAAGGACGCCCCAATGCAGCGCAGCATCATCTGCCCTCACTGCCACACCGGCTCGAACCACGGCGTACGCGTATGCGTGGGATGCCAGGCCGAGGTCCACTACGGCGCATCGAAGGAGGCCGTAATGTTCGTCTTTGTCGCCGCCATCATCTGCGGCGCACTGGTCGGCAGCCGATTGCAGGCCACTGCCGGCTGGATCACGTGCGGCGCCGTACTTGTGGCGGGAATGTGGGCCATTTCCCGATTGTTCCGTGATCGGGTGGTGTTCAAGCGCGTCTATCGCACGCGCTGAACCTGCGCCGCTGCACTCCCCCAACGGCAGGGCCCGTGCGACCCACGTTGCACAAACAAAAACCCCGCCTTGCGGCGGGGTCAAAATACAGCACGTGTTTCCAGGGAGTTTTCAGTGCCCGCCGCCGGCGGCCGCACCTGCGCCTGCGCCGAACGGCGGTTTGGCCAGCCACAGGAACGCGATGATCGCCAGGAAGATCCAGCCCAGCAGGAAGAAGATGTCGTTGAAGCCCATCTGCGATGCCTGGTGGTTGATCATGTTGTTCAGTACCGCGGCACCATGTTGCAGGTCGCCCTGCCCCATCGCCGTCACCTGGTCCTGCATGCCCGGCTGATAGACCGAGATGTGCTCGGTCAGGTCAGCATGGTGCACCTGGGTGCGCCGCGCCCACAGCCACGTCGTCAGCGACGCCGCGAAACTGCCGCCCAGCGTACGCAGGAAGGTGGCCAGGCCGGAGCCCGCCGCGATCTCGCGCCCATCCAGGTCCGACAGCAGGATCTGCAGCACCGGCATGAAGAACAGCGCGACGCCGATGCCCATGATCAACTGCACGCCGGCCACGTGGGTGTAGTCCACCTGCAGGTTGAAGTTCGAACGCAGGAAACTGGTCATCGACAACACGATGAACGCGACCGTGGCCAGCATGCGCATGTCGAAGCGCGATGCGTACTTGCCCACGAACGGGGTCATGATCACCGGCAGGATGCCGATCGGCGCCGTCGCCAGGCCCGCCCAGATCGCGGTGTAGCCCATGTCACGCTGCAGCCACTGCGGAATCAGCAGGGCCACGCTGAAGAACGCCGCGTACGCCACCACCATCGCCAGCGTACCGGCGCGGAAGTTGCGATGCCGGAACAGCTTCAGGTCGACGATCGGATCCTTGTCGGTCAGTTCCCAGATCAGGAACACCGTCAGCGTGACCACAGCCACACACGCCAGCACCACGATCTTCATCGACGAGAACCAGTCCTCGTCATTGCCCAGGTCGAGCACCAGCTGCAGCGCACCGACACCGATCACCAGGGTGACCAGGCCGACATAGTCCATCTTTGGCTTCTCGATGTGCTCCGGGCGCCCCTTCAACTGGTTGCCCACCACCAGCGCGGCAAAGATGCCCAGCGGCACATTGATCAGGAAGATCCATTCCCAGCTGTAGTTGTCGGTGATCCAGCCACCGAGGATGGGGCCGCAGATCGGCGCAACCACCGTGATCATCGCCAGCAGCGCCAATGCCTGCCCACGTTTCTCACGCGGGTAGATCGAGACCAGCAGCGACTGCGTGATCGGATACATCGGGCCGGCCACGAAGCCCTGCAGCGCACGCGACACCACCAGCATGCCCATGCTCTGCGCCAGGCCGCACAGCAGCGAGGTGATGACAAAGGCCAGCGTGGCCCAGACGAACAGCTTGCGTTCGCCGAAACGGCGGCTGAGCCAGCCGGTCAGCGGCAGCGCGATGGCCGTGCTGACCGCAAACGAGGTGATGACCCAGGTCGCCTGCTGCGAACTGGCACCGAGATTGCCGGCGATGGTCGGCAGCGAGACGTTGGCGATGGTGGTATCGAGCACCTGCATGAACGAGGCCATCGCCAGGCCGACGGTACACAGGGCGACGCTGGGCGGCAGGAACCCGGAGGCCGCACCCGGCGCCGCCGGTGCACCCGGAGCGCCGGGCGCGGCTGGAGCTTGTGCGGACATGGCGACCTCAGCCCACCTTCGCCTGCTGCTGCGGCAGGTTGCCCTGGATGATCGTATGGATCACCTCGTCGGCATCATGCAGCTGCTTGGCATACACGTCGGTGTCGAACACCGTGCCCTTGGCCGCAGTGCTCGGCAGCACTTCGCCCTTCTGGTCGCGCAGGCTCACTTCAGCCTTCATCGACAGGCCGATGCGCAGCGGGTGTTCGGCCAGCTGCTTGGCATCGATGGCGATGCGGACCGGCACGCGCTGCACGATCTTGATCCAGTTGCCGCTGGCGTTCTGCGCCGGCAGCAGCGAGAACGCCGAGCCGGTGCCCAGGCCCAGGCTCTGGACGCGACCCTTGTACTTCACGTCACCGGCGTACAGGTCCGACTTCAGCTCCACTTCCTGGCCCAGGCGCATGTGGCGCAGCTGGGTTTCCTTGAAGTTGGCCTCGACCCACATCTGCTCGGTCGGCACTACCGCCATCAGCGCGTTGCCCGGCTGCACGCGCTGGCCGACCTGCACCGAACGACGGGCAACGTAGCCGGTGACCGGCGCGACGATGCCGGCGCGGGCGTTGTTGAGGAAGGCCTGGCGCAGCTGCGCGGCGGCCGCCTGCACGTCTGGCTGGGTGGCGATCACGGTGTCGTCGACCAGCGCGCGGTTGCGCTCGACGGTCTCGCGCGAACCGGCCACGGCGGCTTCGGCAGCGGCCAGCTCGTCACGGGCATGGGCCAGTTCTTCATTGGAAATGGCGCCGGTGGCGGCCAGATCCTTGCGGCGAGCGAAATCTTCGCGCACGCGCTTCAGGGTCACCTGGCGCGCGTTCAGGTCCGCCTGCGCACCTTCCACGCTGCGGTACAGGCCACGGGTCTGGCGCACGGTCTTGGCCAGGTTGGCTTCGGCCTGCTGCAGCGCCACCGACGTGTCGGACGGGTCCAGCTGCACCAGCAGCTGGCCGCGCTCCACGCGCATGCCGTCATCGGCGTTGATGGCGACCACGGTACCGGCCACCAGCGGGGTGATCTGTACCTGGTTGCCCTGCACGTAGGCGTCGTCGGTCTCTTCGAACCAACGGCCGAACATGAAGTACCACAGCGCCAGTGCGGCAAGCAGCAGCACGACGATCACGAACAGGCCGCGCAGCAGGTTGCCGCGGCGGTTGGAGGCGGCCGGGGCCGCGGTGTCTTGGGTCTGGCTCATGGCGGAAGTCTTCAGGAATGCGAGGAATCGGAATGGGAGGCGATCGGTGCGCGGTCGGCGTCAGCGGGCTGGAAACCACCGCCCAGCGCCTTGCTCAGGCGCACCGAGGTCTGCACCTGCTGCGACTGCAGGCCGGCCAGCTGCTGCTGCGACTGCAACAGCGTGGACTGCGCGGTCAGCACGTCCAGGTAGCTGCCGATGCCGGCGCGGTAGCGCTGCTGGGCCAGGTCGAAGGCCGAGCGTGCGGTGTCCACGGCCTGCTGCTGCGAATGCGCCTGCTGCGCCAGCGAGCGCACCGCGTTGACCTGGTCGGCCACGTCGCGCAGCGCATCGAGCACGGTCTGGTTGTAGTTGGCCACCGCCAGGTCGTACTGCGCATCGGTGTTGGCCAGGTTGGCGCGCAGCTTGCCGCCTTCGAAGATCGGCAGGCTCAGCGCCGGGCCGATGTAGGCGAAGGTGGAACTGCTCTTCAGCAGGTCACCCACGTTCGGGGCGACCACGCCGGCCAGCGCGGTCAGGTTGAAGCTCGGGTAGAACTTGGTCTTTGCCACCTTGATCTGCTTGTCGGCCGCTTCCACGCGCCAGCGCGCGGCGACGATGTCGGGGCGACGGCCGAGCAGTTCGCTGGGCAGCACGCCCGGCAGCTGCAGCGCCACCGGGTTCAGCGGCTGCGGGCGCTGGATCGACAGGCCACGGTCCGGGCCCTTGCCAACCAGCGCGGCCAGTGCGGTGCGGGCCGCGTCGATGCGCTGCTGTGCGGCCTGCACCTGCTGCTGCGCGGCCGGTACCCGGGCCTCGGCCTGGCGCACCTGCAGGTCGCTGTCGATGCCGGCGCTGCGGCGCTGGCGGGTCAGCTCCAGCGATTTCTGCGAGCGGGCCAGTTCTTCTTCGGCCACATCATTGAGCTGCCACGCATAGGCGAGATCGGCATAAGCCTGGGTGATGCCGGTGGACAGGCTCAGGCGTGCGGCCTGCGCCTCGACGGTGGCGGCATGCGCACCGTCCACGGCGGCTTCCCAGGCAGCGCGCTTGCCGCCCCACAGGTCCACGCCGTAGCTGAAGTCGAAGGCGACCTGGCTGCTGCCGCCGTAGCGGCCGCCCATCTCGCTGCCGACCATCGACTCGGGCAGGCGCAGGCCGGTGTAGCCACCGGACACCGACAGGCTCGGCAGTTCGTCGGCACGTGCGGTGCCGACCTGGGCCTGGGCCTGGCGCAGACGCGCGTCGGCGGCGTCCAGGCTCGGGTGGCCGGCCAGGCCCTCGGCGACCAGCGCGTCCAGCTGCGCATCGCCCAGCGCCTTCCACCAGTCCTGCGCCGGGAAGCCGGTGGCGCTCAGGTCGGTGTCGGCCAAGGTGCGTTCGCTGTGCAGGCTGTCCACGTCAAGCACGTGGCCCTGCGGGTTGAGGCCACGACTGCTGGCGCAGGCGGCCAGGGCCAGGGCCAGCGCTGACACCAGCAGCGCGCGCCCGGACCGGCGGAGAGTGGAATGCGGGATCGGGTTCATGGGGTCGTCAGGGAATCGCGGATTCGGGTAAGGAGGGACAGCAGCAGCGTGCGCTCGTCGGCGGAAAGATCACGCAGGGCGTAATCCATCACCGCGTCGCCACGCAGCTTCAGCCGCGCCCACAGCGCGCGGCCTTCATCGGTCAGTACGATCTGCAGCGCCCGCCGATCCTGCGCATGCGGCTCGCGGCGGACGCAGCCCAGCGCCTCCAGCTTGTCCAACAGGCGGGTCACCGCACTGGGCACCTGGTCGATGGCCTGGGCCAGCTCGTTGGCCGTGCACGGGGCCATGTTGGAAAGCACCTTCAACCCGATGTAGTGGGTGAAACCGATACCCAGGTCTTCTTCAGCCATGGATGCGTCGAGTTGACGGACCAGGCCGTCGCGCACCTGGCGCAGCAGCAGGCCGAAGCTGGGGGGAGTGGTTGCAGGACAGATCATGGGGGAGCATTCTCTTCCAAAAAAAATATTTCTCAATGGAAATATTCGATCTGGCATCGAATGCTGTGTTGCAGCAGTGGGCTGGATCAATGAAGGCGCCTACCTTAATGATCTGGTCAGGTGGCCCGGTAGTACAATTCAGCCAATGGATGACACATTTCAGCCAGCGGATATGATGAACAAGGCAGAAATTCCCCCTTCCAAGCGCCTGCTCAGGGATGACGCACTGGACTGGTTCGAGCGCAATGACGGGCCACCGGCTGTCGCCTTCCGCTTCGACAGCCCGCAGGGATTGGTCCGAGAAGTGGATTGGCATCATCACCAGCGCGCGCAGCTGATCTGCGTGGAGCGCGGCCTGTTGACCACCCGGACCTCGCACGGGACATGGTCACTGGCGCCGGGCTCGGCCGGCTGGATGCCGCCGCTGGAGCCGCATACGGTCACCCTCGACGGCCCGCTGCGCGGCTGGGGCATGGCACTGGCCGCGCCGGCCTGCGCCACCCTGCCTGCCGATCCCTGCGTGCTGGGCCTGTCCAAGCTGGCGCAGGCGCTGGCCGACCGCATCTGCGAATGGCCGCTGGGCTATGACACCACGCCCGAGCGCCAGCACATCATCGAGGTGTTGCTGGACGAGATCCGCACCGCGCCGCGCCAGCGCATGCATCTACCGATGCCGCACGACCGGCGCCTGCTGAAGATCGCCTCGCAGCTGCTGGCCGACCCCTCCGACGAGCGCAGCCTTGCCGAATGGGCGCATTGGGCCGGCCTGTCGCCGCGCAGCCTGACCCGTCACTTCCGCGACGAGACCACGCTCAGCTTCGCCCAGTGGCGGCAGCAGGCCCGCTTGTCCGAGGCCCTGCGCCAGCTGACCGACGGCCGCAGCGTGGCCGACATCGCCCACGCGCTGGGCTTCAGCAGCGCCAGCGCCTTCGTCACCGTGTTCCGCCGCCACTTCGGGCTGCCGCCGGGGCGCTACCTGGCACGGGCCGGCCACGGCCTGGAAACCGGGCTGGACCCTGCACGCGGCTTGGCATCCCCCGCCGCATCCGGATAATCACAGGATTGCGAGCGGCGACGCCGTCGCCGCCTCCTGACAACAGGTAACAACGCCGCATGACCGAACTTGCCCGCCCCGTGTTCCACGGATTCGAACAACTGCCGCTGCGCGAGTACGCCGAACGCGCCTACCTCGACTACTCGATGTACGTGGTCCTGGACCGCGCCCTCCCGTTCATCGGCGACGGCCTGAAGCCGGTGCAGCGCCGCATCATCTATTCGATGAGCGAGCTGGGCCTGAACGCCGCGTCCAAGCCGAAGAAGTCTGCGCGCACCGTCGGTGACGTCATCGGTAAGTACCACCCGCACGGCGACATCGCGTGCTACGAAGCGCTGGTGCTGATGGCCCAGCCGTTCTCGTACCGCTACCCACTGATCGAGGGCCAGGGCAACTTCGGCTCCAGCGACGACCCGAAGTCGTTTGCGGCGATGCGTTACACCGAATCCAAGCTGACCCCGATCGCCGAAGTGCTGCTGGGCGAACTGGGCCAGGGCACCACCGACTGGGCACCGAACTTCGACGGCACCCTGCAGGAACCGACCTGGATGCCGGCGCGGCTGCCGCACCTGCTGCTGAACGGCACCACCGGCATCGCCGTGGGCATGGCCACCGACGTGCCGCCGCACAATCTCAACGAGATCGTCAGCGCGCTGCTGCACCTGCTGGACAACCCCGATGCCAGCGTGCGCGACCTGTGCGAGCACGTGCAGGGCCCGGACTATCCGTCCAGCGCCGAGATCATCACCGCGGCAAATGACCTGCGCAACATCTACGAGACCGGCAACGGCAGCGTGCGCGCACGTGCGACCTTCACCAAGGAAGCGCACAACATCGTGGTCACCGCGCTGCCGTTCCAGGTGTCGCCGTCGAAGGTGATCGAGCAGATCGCCGCCCAGATGCGCGCCAAGAAGCTGCCGTGGCTGGAAGACATCCGCGATGAATCCGACCACGCCAACCCGGTGCGCGTGGTGCTGGTGCCGCGTTCCAACCGCGTCGACGCCGAGCAGCTGATGGGCCACCTGTTCGCCACCACGGACCTGGAGCGCAGCTACCGCGTCAACCTCAACGTGATCGGGCTGGACGGCCGTCCGCAGGTGAAGAACCTGAAGATGCTGCTCAGCGAATGGCTGACCTTCCGCAGCAACACCGTCACCCGCCGCCTGCAGCACCGCCTGCAGAAGGTCGAGCGCCGCCTGCACCTGCTGGAAGGCCTGCTGGTCGCCTTCCTCAACCTGGACGAGGTGATCCACATCATCCGTACCGAAGACGAGCCGAAGGCGGCGCTGATCGCGCGCTTCGGCCTGTCCGAGGAACAGGCCGAGTACATCCTGGAAACCAAGTTGAAGCAGCTGGCCCGCCTGGAGGAAATGAAAATCCGCGGCGAGCAGGATGAACTGGCCAAGGAGCGCGAGAAGATCCTCGGCATCCTCGACAGCAAGGCCAAGCTGAAGAAGCTGATCCGCGATGAACTGACCGCCGACGCCAAGAAGTTCGGCGACGCACGCCGTTCGCCGCTGGTGCAGCGCCAGGCCGCACAGGCCATCGACGAGACCGAGCTGGTGCCGAGCGAGCCGATGACCGTGGTGCTGTCGGAGAAGGGCTGGATCCGTGCCGCCAAGGGCCACGACGTCGATGCGTCCGCCCTCTCCTACCGCGACGGCGACGGGCTGCAGGGCGCGGTGCGTGCGCGCAGCACGCAGCAGGTCGCGTTCCTCGACAGCGAAGGCCGCGCCTACTCGACGCCGGTGCACACCCTGCCCTCCGCACGTGGCAATGGCGAACCGCTGACTGGCCGCTTCTCGCCGGCAGCGGGTACCAGCTTCGTGACCCTGGCCAGTGCCGAGCCGGACACCCGCTTCGTGCTGGCCTCCAGTCATGGCTATGGCTTCGTCACCCGCTTCGAGAACCTGATCGGTCGCAACAAGGCCGGCAAGGCGATGCTGAACCTGTCCGCAGGTTCGTCGGTGCTGACCCCGTCGGTGGTCGCCAATGTCGCCACCGATCGCATCGTGGCAGTGACCAGCTCCGGCAACCTGCTGGCGATCGCCGCCAACGACCTTCCGGAACTGGACAAGGGCAAGGGCAACAAGATCATCGAGATCCCGAAGGCCAAGCTCGCCACCGAACGCGTGGTCGCCATCGTGGCGATCAGCCCGGGGCAGACCCTGCAGGTGCGCAGCGGCCAGCGCACCATGGGCCTGAAGTTCAACGAGCTGGATGCCTACCTCGGCGCCCGCGCCACCCGCGGCCACCTGCTGCCGCGCGGCTGGCAGAAGGTGGAAGGGTTGTCGGTGGAGTAAGGCGCCCGCCTGGTGGGTGTCAACCTCGGTTGACACGCCTTGCCTGACGTCAGACACGAAAAAGCCGGGGCATTCCCCGGCTTTTTCGTTGTCGGCTGGCGGGCGGTGGAGCAGCTGGCTGGCGAAAGCTGGCTGGCGGTGCTCCGGTGCTGGCGGGCGACAGAACTTTGTAGGGTCGAGCCATGCTCGACTCGGATCCAACAGCAGCCGAGCATGGCTCGGCTCTACAGAGAGCGACGCCGGCTCAGTGCGCCGGGGCGCCGTTGCCGTCGATCTTGCTCAACTGGTACAGCTCCAGGCCGATGCGCTTGATCAGGCCCAGCTGCTGCTCCAGCCACCAGGCGTGGTCTTCCTCAGTGTCCTTCAGCTGCGCCAGCAGGATGTCGCGGCTCACGTAGTCGCCGTTCTCTTCGCACAGCTTCATGCCGGCGGCGAGATTGTTCCGAACCGCGTATTCAGTGTCGAGATCCTTCTGCAGCATCTCTTCCACGGTCTTGCCCGGCTCGGTGGCATGCGGGCGCATGTCCGGGTCGCCGCCGAGGAACAGGATCCGGCGCAGCAGCGCATCGGCGTGCTGGGTTTCCTCTTCCATCTCGTGGTTCAGGCGTTCGTACAGCGCGAACAGGCCCTGGTCCTCGTAGCGGCGGGAATGGATGAAGTACTGGTCGCGGGCTGCAAGCTCGCCGCGCAGCAGTTCCTTCAGGCAGGCGATGACGTCCGGGTTGCCTTTCATGGGGGGCTCCTGTGAATCGATGTGACATAGGGTGCCGCATTTCAAAATACGGTGATCTAATCGGAATCAGTCGCAGTTGCGCCTGCGGCTACAATCGGCCCACGAGTTCGGAAAGGACGTGCGATGCGACGTACATGGCGTTGGGTGCTGGGCGTGTTGATCGCCATCGTGCTGGTCACCGCACTGGTCCTGTGGCTGCTGCTGCGCGGCAGCCTGGCCGATCTGGACGGCGAGCATGCGCTGCCGGGGCTGGCCAAGCCGGTCACCATCGAGCGCGATGCGCTGGGCGTGGTCACCATCACTGCGGGCAGCCAGGCCGACGCGATGCGCGCATTGGGCCGCGTGCATGCGCAGGAACGTTACTTCGAGATGGACCTGATGCGCCGCAGCGCCGCCGGTGAGCTGTCGGCGCTGTTCGGACCGAAGGCCATCGACGCCGACAAACGCATGCGCGTGCATCGCCTGCGTGCACGCACCGAGGCGAACCTGCAGGCCGCGCTGGGCGACAACGGCGCGGCCGTGCGTGCCTACGTCGACGGTGTCAACGAAGGGCTGGCCGGCCTTTCCGTGCGGCCGTGGGCGTATCTGCTGCTGCGGCAGTCACCGCAACCGTGGCAGGCCAGCGACAGCGTGCTGACCGGTCTGGCCATGTACGCCGACCTGCAGGATCCGAACAACCAGACCGAGCTTGCGCTCAGCCGCATCCGCGCAGTGGTGCCGCCCGCGCTGTACGCGCTGATCGCCCACGACGGCACCGAATGGGATGCACCGCTGTTCGGCGAACCGACCGGCAACGCCACGCTCCCCGATGCCAGCCAGCTGGATCTGCGCACGTTGAAGGGGACGCCAGGCACCGGGCAGGAAGAGGCCGATGTCATCGGCAGCAACAACTTCGCGGTGGCCGGTGCACTCACCGCCGACGGTCGCGCGATCGTCGCCGACGACATGCACCTGGGCCTGCGCGCGCCCGGCCTGTGGTTCCGTGTGCGCCTGCGCTATCCCGACCCGCAGGCCGCGGGCGGCCAGGTCGACGTCACCGGCTTCTCGCTGCCCGGCCTGCCGGCGGTGATCGTCGGCAGCAACGGGCACGTGGCCTGGGGCTTCACCAACAGTTACATCGATACCGCCGATTACCGCACTGAACCGGCCAACGCCGCCGTGACCGTGCATGAAGAACGCATCGCCGTGGCTGGCCAGGCCGACGTGCTGTTCCCGGTGCGCGAAACCGCCTGGGGCCCGATCCTGCATACCCATGCCGATGGCAGTGGCGATGCGCTGCGCTGGGTCGCCCACCTGCCCGGCGCGGTGCGCCTGGACTTCGGTGACCTGGCCCGTGCCGGTGACCTGGACGGTGCCCTGCAGTTCGCCGACCACGCCGGCATCCCCGCGCAGAACCTGGTGGTCGGCGACCGCAGCGGACGCATCGCCTGGCGGCTGATCGGCGCCCGACCGGATCGTGGTCCGGGCTGTGCACCGGCCGGCTTCACCGCCGCCAGCAACCAGGACTGCGCGCCATGGCCAATCCGCAGCGATGCCTCACCGGCATTGATCGATCCCCCCAACCATCGCCTGTGGACCGCCAACGGTCGCGTCCTCGACGGCGAGGCGCTGGCTACCGTCGGCAACGCTGGCTATGACCTTGGCGCGCGCGCGCGGCAGATCCGCGACCTGCTGGCGATCCAGGAGCGCTTCGACGAACACGACCTGCTGGCGATCCAGCTCGACGACCGCGCCGTGTTCCTGCAGCGCTGGTGGGCACTGCTGCATGACGTCATCGAAGGCAGTGGCGATCCTGCGCTGAAGCGGTTGAAGTCCGTCAGCCACCAGTGGGGCGGCCGGGCCTCGGCCAGCTCGGTCAGCTACCGGGTGGTGCGCGCGTTCCGCACGCAGGTGATGGATACCTTGTCCGATGCACTGCTGGCCCCGGCCAACGCGCAGCTGGGCGATGACTATCTGGATCCGCGCCTGGCGCAGCTGGAAGGTGTGGCCTGGCCGATGCTGCAGCAACGCCCCGCCAACCTGTTGCCACCGGCCTACGACAGCTGGGACACGCTGCTGCTTGATGCCGCACGCCGCACCGAGAGCGAGCTGGCCAAGCAGGGCCCGCTGGCCAAGCGCACCTGGGGCGAACGCAACACCGCGGCGCTCTGCCACCCGATCGCACGGGCGTTGCCCGAGGTTGCCAAGCGCTGGCTGTGCATGCCCGCCGACCAGCTGCCCGGCGACCGTGATATGCCGCGGGTGCAGACGCCGAACTTCGGCGCCTCCGAGCGCATGGTGGTCTCGCCCGGCCACGAGGCCGACGGCATCGTGCACATGCCCGGCGGCCAGAGCGGGCACCCGCTGTCGCCGTACTGGGGCGCCGGCCACGAAGACTGGGTGCATGGGCGGCCGACGCCGTTCCTGCCCGGCAAGGCGCAGCACACGATGACGCTGGTGCCAGCGCGCTGACGGCGGCACCCACATGCCCAAGGGTGCGCTGCACGCTGTAGAGCCAAGCCCATGCTCGGCTGCTTCTGGCGCGGAGCCGAGCATGGGCTCGGCTCCACAGAATGTCGGCGCGGCGCTACCGGGTCAGCCCCTGCGCCGCTCGATCAGGTTCAGCAGCGGCCCGGTCATCGCCGTGGTCACCAGCGCCATGATCACCAGCACTGCAAACAGGCGGTCGCCGAGCAGGCCCAGCTCGTAGCCCAGGTTGAGCACGATCAGCTCCATCAGGCCCCGGGTGTTCATCAGCGCGCCCAACCGCCACGCCTCGCGCGTGGGCATGCCCGCACTGCGTGCGGCACTGAAGGTGCCCAGCAGCTTGCCGGCCGTGGCTACCGCGATCACCACCGCGCACAGCACGATGTCGCTGGCCTGCAGCGCATCGGCGCGCATGCGCAGGCCGGTCATGGCGAAGAACAGCGGCAGCAGCAGCGTCACTGCGAACGGTTCGACGCGGGCCATCAGCAGCTCGCGCAGCTGCACGTTGGACGACACCGCCACGCCCGCAGCGAAGGCACCGAACAGCGCATGGATGCCGAGCATCTCGGTGACCAGGGCACTGGCCAGCGACAGCAGCAGGATGCCGAGCAGCCAGCGCCCCTCACCGCCCGGCGCAATCTGCTGGCGAGCGAACCACGGCCTCACCAGCCCCAGCATCAACGCCACGAACGCAACCACGCACAGCAGGTTGAGGCTGGCCGGCAGCCAGCCACTGGCCTGGGCCGCGGCAACGATAAGCGCCAGCAGGCACCACGCGGTGGCATCGCCCAATGCCGCGCAGGCGATGGCGGTCTGGCCCAGCGATGTCTGGGTGATGCCACGGTCGGCGAGGATGCGCAGCAGCACCGGGAAGGCGGTGATGCTCATCGAGATGCCGACGAACAGCGCGAACGCGGTGAAGCCCACACCTTCGGGGCCGTGCTGCGGGTACAGCCAGATCGCCAGCGCGATGCCGAGCACGAACGGCACCGCGATGCCGGCGTGGCTGACCGTGAACGCAAAACGCCGTCGCCCGCGCAGCGCAGCCAGATCCAGCTCGGCACCGGCCACCAACAGGAACATCAGCACGCCCAGCTGGCTGAGCATGCCCAGCGGCCCCAGCGAACTGGCCGGGAACAAGGCACCATGCAGCTGCGGCAACAGGCTGCCGAGCACCAGTGGGCCCATCATCAGGCCGGCCGCCATCTCGCCGATCACCGCCGGCTGGCCCAGCCGCTTCAGCAGTGCGCCCGCCCCCTTTGCCACCAGCAACAGCACCAGCAACTGCAGCAGGAACAGGCCCAGCGGCGAGGCCAGATGCTGCGCCCAGCCGCCCTCGGCCACAGCCGTAGCGCGGGCAACCGCAGCGGGTGCAGCAGGGCCAGCGAAGCGTGCCAGCAGTACACCGGCAAGCAAGGGCAGCGCGGCCCACGCCAGATAGCGCCATCCCCACTTCATCGGCGGCCGTTGGCTGCCGCGCGGTACGTCCATGAACATTCCCCAATGTGCAGGGCGCCGATGATACGTCGCAAAAAGGGGACGGAGGAGATTAAGTCCTCCTTGTGCTCGCCGGGCGTGGCCCGGCGCTACCATCGCTCGGTAGCGCCGCGCCGTGCCCGGCGGAAGCATTACGCCAGGGCTTGTTCGTGCACGCCGGCGATCGCGCGGCCGGAAGGGTCGGCCGCCGCCGCAAAGCTGGCGTCCCAGGCAATGGCCGCCGGCGACGAGCAGGCAATCGATTTGCCGCCCGGCACAGTCTCGGCGGCCGCGCGGCTCGGGAAGAACTGCTCGAACAGGTGGCGGTAGTAGTACGCCTCCTTGGTCTGCGGCGGGTTGTGCGGGAAGCGCTTGTCGGCGGCCGCCAGCACACGGTCGCTCACCTGCGCTTCGGCATGCGCCTTCAGCCCGTCGATCCAGCCGTAGCCGACGCCATCGCTGAACTGCTCCTTCTGGCGCCACAGGATGCTGTCCGGCAGGTAGCCATCGAACGCCTCGCGCAGCACTGCCTTCTCGATGCGGCGGCCGCCAAAGCCGGCACCGACCATCTTGTGCGCGGCATCGAAGCGCATCGCCACGTCGAGGAACTCACGATCCAGGAACGGCACGCGCGGCTCCACGCCCCAGGCCATCATCGACTTGTTGGCACGCAGGCAATCGTAGTTGTGCAGGGCGTCGAGCTTGCGTACCAGCTCATCGTGGAACTCACGCGCGTCCGGCGCCTTGTGGAAGTATAGGTAGCCACCGAAGATCTCGTCGCTGCCCTCGCCGGACAGCACCATCTTCACTCCCATCGCCTTGATCCGTCGCGCCAGCAGGAACATCGGCGTCGATGCACGGATGGTGGTGACGTCGTAGGTTTCGATGTGGCGGATCACTTCCGGCAGTGCATCCAGGCCTTCCTCGAAGGTGTATTCGAAGCCGTGGTGCACGGTGCCGAGTGCCTCGGCGGCGATCGCGGCGGCGGCCAGATCAGGCGAGCCCTTCAAACCGATCGCGAACGAATGCAGCCGCGGCCACCAGGCTTCGGTCTGCCCACCATCCTCGATGCGGCGACGCGCGTAGCGTGCGGCAACTGCCGCCACCAGCGACGAATCCAGGCCACCGGACAGCAGCACGCCATACGGCACATCGCTCATCAGCTGGCGTTCCACCGCATGCTCGAACGCCTGGCGCAGTTCGGCCAGATCGGCCTGGCGGCCCTGCACGTCGGCATAGTCGCGCCACGGTTGCTGGTAGTAGCGCACCAGCTCACCACGGGCACTGTCGAAATAGTGGCCCGGCGGGAACTGCGCGACGTCGGCACAGGTATCGACCAGCGCCTTCATTTCCGAGGCCACGCGCAGGCGCCCCTGGGCATCGTGGCCCCAGTACAACGACACCACGCCAACCGGATCCCGCGCCACCAGCACGCGTCCGGCAGCACGATCCCACAGGGCGAAGGCGAAGATGCCGTTGAGCTGCTCCAGCCACTGCGCCGGCGATCCGCCCTGGCGGTACAGCGCGTTGATCACTTCACAGTCCGAACCGGTCTGGAAGTCGTAGGCGGTAGTCAGTGCGGCCTTCAGTTGCTGGTGGTTGTAGATTTCGCCGTTGACCGCCAGCGCCAGCTGGCCATCGGCCGACAGCAGCGGCTGCGAACCACCGGCCGGGTCGACGATGGCCAACCGCTCGTGGACCAGCAGCGCGCCTTCGTCGAGGTACACGCCGCTCCAGTCCGGGCCACGGTGGCGCTGGCGCTGCGACAGTTCCAGCGCATGGCGGCGCAGGGCCGGAAGATCGTCACCGGCCTGCAGGCCGAAGATTCCGAAGATCGAACACATGGGGGAGCTCCTGTTGGGGAATTTCACGGGTGGGAAGGTGTTCGACCGGCCATCCAGGCCCGGGTGGGCGGCGCCCGGGCACAAAAAAACCCGCATCGGCTGATGCGGGTTTTCTGGTGTCCGGGCGTGTGTTGCTGTCTATCTACCCAGGGCGCAGTCCCGCATCGGCCGCGCACGATTATTCGCGCGCAGATTATTGCGGTTGTTGTTATTGACGGCGGTGGCCAGGCGGATCGACATGGCATCGACCCTACCCCGGTTTCCGGCGCGGCGCAACCGTTGCGTTGGCAACCACTCCCCGGGGCGCATAATGGCCTATCGTGAAACGTGTAATGGAAATGCAACACCGCACTGGACGCAACGCGGCGCTGGCCGCCCTGCTCTGCCTGGCCCTGGCCGCCTGCCAGACCCTGCCCCCACCGTCGCCCCTGCCGCCGGCTCAGCTGCAGAGCCTGGAACAACGCGGCACCGACGGCAGCTTCGAGGGTGCCTTCGATACCGCGCAAACCTTCGAGCGCTTCAACGACCCGCGCGCCATCGCCTACTACGAGCGTGCCGCAGCGGTCACCCCCTGGACCTTCCACAACACCAAGGCGGAAGAAGCACTGGGCCGGATCTGGATCTCCGGCACGCTGCGCCATGCCGACAGCCCCCACATCAACCCGGCACCGGTGCTGCGCGCATCCTGGCGACGTGGCGAACGCGCCTATCTGGCGGCCGCCAACCACGGCAATCCCTATGCGTTCTACGGGCTCGCCAAGGCCTATCGCCAGCGTGGCGACGCGCAACACGCGCTGCGCTGGGACCTGCGCGGAATGATCTACGAGCGCTACCCGAATTCATCGTCACGTCTGCCGGATGCGGTAGCCGCACAGGGCGACACCGTGCATCCGCTGGTTGCGCGGATCCAGCGTTGCGCCGAACGTGGCGATGCCGAAGCGCAGGTGGACCTGGGCGCGCTGCTGGAGAAAGGCATGGGACTGCCGCGCGATCCGGCAGGTGCGCTGCAGCTGTACCAGCGCGCCGGTGAGAAGGGCAATGTGTTCGGCCAGTACTTCGCCGGGCTGCTGCTGGGCCGCAGCGCGCCGGGGGTGGAGAAGGACACCGAGGCGGCGGCGCGCTGGTTTGCCAAGGCCGAGGCGCAGCGCTTCTACATGGCGGCGCCGAGTTACTGGAAGAAAGCGGTCGAGCCGCCGTTCTTCCTCTTTTCGGAATAGTGGAGCCGAGCCATGCTCGGCTGCTTCTGCCGGTAGACATCAGCCGAGCATGGCTCGGCTCTACAGAGATGTAGCTCCGGCGGGGGGCGTGCCGACCAACGGTCGGCACCCACCGTCGCAGGCTCACACCAGCAGCCGTTCCACCAGCCGCTGGTACAGCCCGGGCAGTGCTTCCAGTTCGTCCACGCGCACGTTCTCGTCCACCTGATGGATGCTGGCGTTCACCGGCCCCACTTCGATGCACTGCGCACCCAGCGGCGCGATGAAGCGAGCATCGGACGTGCCGCCGCCGGTGCTTTCTTCCGGGGCACGGCCGATGTGCTCGGCCAGCACTGCACGGGCGGTGGCGCGCAGCGTGCCTTCCGGGGTGTAGAACGGCTCACCGCTGCGGTGCCACTTCAGCCTGTACTGCAGGCCATGCCGGTCCAGCAGTGCGGTGATCTCCGCCTCCAGCTTCGGCGCATCCCAGTGCGGGTTGTAGCGGATGTTGAAATCCACTTCGAGCTCGCCGGGAATCACGTTGTTGGCACCGGTGCCGGCGTGGATGTTGGAGATCTGCAGGCTGGTCGGCGGAAAGCTCTCGTAGCCTTCGTCCCAGCGCCGTGCACTCAGTTCTGCCAGGGCCGGAGCCGCCTGGTGAATCGGGTTGCGTGCCTTTTCCGGATACGCCACGTGGCCCTGCACGCCCTGCACGCGCAGCTTGGCCGACAGGCTGCCACGACGCCCCACGCGCAGCAGGTCGCCCAGGATCGCGGTTGATGACGGCTCACCGGTGACGCACCAGTCGATGCGCTGGCCGCGTTCGGCGAACAACCGTGCGACGTGGCGCACGCCATCGATGGCGTCGCCCTCCTCGTCGCTGGTCAGCAGCACCGCCAGCGTACCGGGGTGATCGGGATGCGCGGCGACGAACTGCTCGGCGGCGACCACGAACGCGGCCACGCTGCCCTTCATGTCGGCGGCGCCACGGCCATACAGCACGCCATCGCGGATCTGCGGCGTGAACGGGTCGCTGGTCCAGGCCTCGCGCGGACCCGTCGGCACCACGTCGGTATGGCCCAGCAGTACCAGTACCGGCGCGCCCTGGCCGTGGGTCGCCCACAGGTTGTCGACCTCGCCCAGGCGCAGGTGATCGCACTGGAACCCGGCCTGCTTCAGGCGTGCCGCCAGCAGTGCCTGGCAGCCAGCATCATCCGGCGTCACCGAGGGTCGTGCGATCAGTTCGCAGGTCAGGTCGAGGACCGCGCTCATGCGTCACCCACGCCGAAGCGGGCCTTGAAGCCGTTGTCACTGAAACCCTGGCTGACCGTGCCGTCGGCGGTGACCACCAGCGGGCGCTTGATCAGCTGCGGGTACTCGCGCAGCAGCAGCTTCCATTCGGCCTCGGAATCGGCGGCCTTGCGGTTATCCGGCAACTGCCGCCAGGTGGTGGACGACTTGTTCACCATCGCCGCCAGGCCACCCAGCTGCGCTGCCCACGCCAGCAGGGTTTCCGGACTGGGTTTGTTGTCGCGGTAGTCGACGAAGGTGTACGGCACGCCGAAGCGGTCCAGCCACTTGGTCGCCTTCTTGCAGGTATCGCAGTTCTTCAAACCGTAGACAGTGGTGCTCATGGCCATCTGTGATGCTGGAAAACAGAGGGCCAGAATCTCACAACAGGCGCTCGGACACGACCCGGAACGGCACCCGTGGCAGCAGGAAGGCCAGCCCCTCGGTCAGGTTCACACCCAGCGCCTGCAGGCGCGGGCATTGCAGCTCGCCTTCAAGCTGCAGCGGCTGCAGGCGGTCGATCTCGACCGGCAACGCGATACGGGTGCTGGCCCAGCGACAGTCGCAGGTACGGGCGATGGCCTCGTCCTGGCAGGTGAGGAAACGCAGGAGGGCCTGATGGCCACCGAAAGCCGCCGTCCATGCCGCGTCCTCCCAGCCCGCAGCAGCCTGCCACTGCAGGTACAGCTCCGGCGCACTGCCCTGCCCGCCTTCGATCCGGGTATTCCCACGGCCATCGGTGCGCACCGCATGTTCGAAGCGGGTGGAAAGATGCGGCTGCATGGCATCGCTGAAGGCACGCGCGCCGGCGACGAAGGTCAGCTGGTCCATCACGTTGCGGTCGAACAGCACCACCGGTGTCCCGTCCGGAGCGTCGTCACGACGCAGGTACCAGCGCCAGTTGCTCTGCCTTGGAGACGGCATCAGGGAGCGCAGCGGTCCGGCCAACGCCGGCCCGAAGTGGCCGTGACGGTAGCTGAGGATGGTGTAAGGCGTACGTCCGGCATGGACCACGTAATGATGGCCCGGCGGTGGCGATGGTGCGTGGCGCACATCGACCCACCAGCTCACGTAGACCACATCGCGCACATCGCTGACCATCGCCGGCATCGGCCAGCGCCGCGACAGTGCGCGGCGCAGCCGGGTCCAGCGCGGGGCGTGCAGCAGGCGCGGCAGCATCCGCCCGAACAGGGTGTCGGACGGATGCCGGTAGATCGCGGACTGCGCCAGATCCTCCGGCGCAGCCACCTTCAGTCGGCCAGGCCGCGCAGCAGGTCGTTGACGCTGGTCTTGCTGCGGGTCTTGGCATCAACCTGCTTGACGATCACCGCGCAGTACAGCGAATGGGTGCCGTCCTTGCTCGGCAGCGAGCCGGACACCACCACGCTGTACGGCGGGATGTAGCCGTAGGTGATTTCGCCGGTGGCACGGTTGTAGATGCGGGTGCTCTGGCTGAGGAACACGCCCATGCCGATCACGCTGTGGTGACCGACCACCACGCCTTCCACCACCTCCGAACGGGCACCGATGAAGCAGTGGTCCTCGATGATGGTCGGGCTGGCCTGCAGCGGCTCCAGCACGCCGCCGATGCCGGCGCCACCGGACAGGTGGCAGTGCTGGCCGATCTGCGCGCACGAACCGACGGTGGCCCAGGTGTCGACCATGGTGCCTTCGCCGACGTAGGCGCCGATGTTGGTGAAGCTCGGCATCAGCACCACGTCCTTGCCGAAGTAGGTACCGCGGCGGGCGATCGCGCCCGGCACCACGCGCACGCCGCCGCGGCGGAACTTCGCTTCGTCATAACCGGCGAAGCGCGATTCGACCTTGTCCCAGAACGGCGCCGGGCGCGCATCGACCACCGCCATGTCGTTGACGCGGAAATACAGCAGCACGGCCTTCTTCAGCCACTCGTTGACCTTCCAGCCACCCTGGCCATCCGGCTCGGCGACGCGGAACTCACCGCTCTCCAGGCCGTCGATCACGCGGTTGACCAGCGGCTTGGTCGAGCCTTCCAGCTCGTGCAGGGTCAAGGTGGCACGGCGCTCGAAGGCACTCTCGATACCAAACTTCAGCTCTTCCACACCCGGTGCCGACGGCTTGCGCAGCGACTTGCGGGCGATGGTTTCGGCGCGGACGGCTTCGGCGCTCCTGGCCGGTGCCTTCTTCGCTGCAGCCGCTTTCTTCGCCGGGGCCTTCACCGCAGCGGCCTTCTTCAGCGCAGTGGTCTTCTTCGCGGCCGGTGCGGCGGCAGCAGGTTTCCGGGCCGCTGCACTCTTGGGGGTCGCGGCGGTCTTCTTGGCGGGCTTGGTGGCCATCAGGCGGGGTCTCCGGCGTTTCGATCAGGGTCCAGGCAGGCCAGCATCGCGTCATGCAACTGCTGCCGGGCAGGTTCAGTCAGGGGGAGGTCGTGTTCGTCACTGATCACGAAGGTGTCTTCGGCGCGTTCGCCGAACGTGGCAATGCGCGCATCATGCACGCGCAGGCCCTGGTTGCGCAGCACGAACGCCACATCGGCCAGCAGGCCGGGGCGGTCGGGAGCGACCAGGGCGAAACGGGTTGCACCCGGCTCATCGCGGAATTCGATGCGCGGGGCAAAGCGGAAGTGCCGCAGCTGCCGTGGCACCACCCGGCGTGACGGCCGCAGGCGCGACAGGTCACCACTGAGTGCGTCGCGCAGCGCCGCTTCCAGATTGGCACTGCTGCCATCGGCGAAGGTATCGGCCGGGTTCACCTCGAAGGTATCGAAGATGGTATCGGCCGGGCCGTCCAGCACGCGTGCGCGGTGGATGCCGTAGCCCTTGCGGTCCAGCGTCATCACGATGGCGGCAAACAGGCCGTCGCGGTCCGGCGAATGCACGAATACTTCCAGCGCGGGGTCGTCGACGCTGATCCGGCGTACCTTCACCAGCGCCTGGCCCTGCTTCACCGGCACCAGCGCGGCGGCCTGCCAGGCCAGCTGCTCCGGGCGCAGGCGGATGAAGCCCTCATCCGGCATCACCGCGAACTGGCGGTCGATGGTGGCATCGTCGTAACCCCGCTCGCGCACCAGCGCGCGCACGCTGTCACGCGCCTCGGCCACGCGCTCGGCTGCCGGCACCGGGTGTTCCAGCCCCTCGCGCAGCGCGCGCCGGGTGGCGAAGTACAGGTCGGCCAGCAGGCGGTCCTTCCAGGCATTCCACAGCTTCGGGCTGGTGCCGGCGATGTCGGCGCAGGTCAGCAGGTACAGGTAGTCCAGGCGGTCGCGGCTGCCGACCAGGGTGGCGAAGCGATGGATCACCTCCGGGTCGGCGATGTCCTGCTTCTGCGCGGTCACCGACATGCGCAGGTGCTGCTCGACCAGCCACGCCACCAGTTCGGTGTCGGACATGCTCAGCGCATGCGCCTGGCAGAACGCGCGCGCATCGACCGCGCCCAGCTCCGAATGGTCGCCGCCACGGCCCTTGGCGATGTCATGGAACAGGCCGGCCAGCAGCAGCAGCTCCGGCTTGCGCAGGCGTGGCCACACTTCATGCGCGATCGAGAAGCGCTCGTCGGCACGGCTGCTGGCGAACAGGCCGATGTTGCGCAGGACCATCAGCGTGTGCTGGTCGACGGTGTAGACATGGAACAGGTCGAACTGCATGCGCCCACTGACCTGGGCGAAGGCGGGAATCCACTGGCCAAGCACGCCCAGCCGTGCCATGCGCGAGAGCGTATCGACCGGGCGCTGGCCGCGCAGCAACGCCAGGAACTGCTCGCGCGCATCGGCGTCGGCCTGGTCGTAGGCCGGCAACAGCGGCAGCGCTTCAGCCAGCGCCCGCGCGGTCAGCGAATGCAGGCCGCGCACCTGCGGATTGTTGGCCCAGCTGGCAAACAGTGCGAACACCTGGCCGATATCGCCGCGCGGCCAGTCGGCTTCGTTGGCCGCCAGGTAGCCACGGCGCAGGGAAAAGCCCACGGTCAACGGCTCCGGCTGCGCCTCGCCGTCGAACTGCTCCTCGAAGCGCTGCAGCAGGCGGTCGCTGATCCGGCGCACCACCAGCGCGGCGCGGTAGAAGCCCTGCATCATCTTCTCGACACCGAGATTCTCGGCATCGTCTTCAAAGCCCAGGCGTGCAGCCAGGGTCTTCTGGTAATCGAAGCGCAACCGCTCTTCGGGGCGTCGCGCCACCAGGTGCAGGCCGAAACGCAGCCGCGCCAGCACCGCACGTTCGCGCTTCAGTGCTGCCGCTTCGTCGGCGCCCAGATGGCCGAGCCCGACCAGCGCCTCCAGGTCACGCACGCCGAAGGCACGCAGTGCCATCCAGCCCAGCGTGTTGAGATCGCGCAGGCCACCGGGGCCATCCTTCAGGTCCGGCTCCAGGTTGTCGGCGGTGTCGCCAAAACGCTGGTGGCGGTTGCGCAGCTCTTCCAGCTTGGCCAGGAAAAACGCGCGTGCCGGCCACAGTTCCCGATCGTCGATGGCCTCGCGCAGCGCGCGGCGTGCCGCATCATCGGCCAGGATCGGGCGCGCCTCGATCAGTGCAGTCAGCACGGTCTGGTCCGCCGCCGCCTCACGGCACTGCGGCGCCGAACGCACCGCATGGCTGACTGCGAGCCCGCAGTCCCACAGCAGTGCGAACAGGCGTGCCAGTGCGGATTCATGCGCCAACTGTGCCGGCGGATCACCGAACACCAGCAGGTCGATGTCCGATCGCGGGAACAGTTCACCGCGGCCATAGCCCCCCACCGCGAACAACGACAGCCCGCTATCGGCCGCCAGGCAACGCTGCCACGCCAGGCGGATCAGATGGTCGGCGGCACGCGCGCGCAGCGCCAGCAGGCGCTCGATGTTGTCGCCCTGGTCGAAGCGGCGGTACAGGCGCGCGTCGGCCTGCTGCAGCGCCTGGCGCGCGGCAGCAGCCCAGTCCGGGTCGTTGAGCGACGCGGCCGGCGTGTCCAGCAGCGAACTCGCCGGCAGCATCCTCAGGAGACCTGCGACTCGCCCGGCGACAGGGTCAGCACGTCCACGCCGGTCTCGGTGACCGCGATCATGTGCTCCCACTGTGCCGACAGCTTGCGGTCCTTGGTCACCACGGTCCAGCCATCCGGCAGCACCTTGTTGTAGCGGGTGCCCTCGTTGATCATCGGCTCGATGGTGAAGGTCATGCCCGGCTGCAGCACCAGGCCCTGGCCCGGGCGGCCGTAATGCACCACCTGCGGCTCATCGTGGTAGACCTTGCCGATGCCGTGGCCGCAGTACTCGCGCACCACGCTGAAACGCTCGCCTTCGGCATAGCTCTGGATGGCATGGCCGATGTCGCCCAGCGTGGCACCCGGGCGTACCGCGCGGATGCCGCGCCACATGGCTTCGTAGGTGGTTTCCACCAGGCGGCGGGCCATCACCGACGGCGTGCCGACGAAGTACATGCGGCTGGTGTCGCCGTGCCAGCCATCCTTGATGACGGTGACGTCGATGTTGATGATGTCGCCATCCTTGAGCACCTTCCCTTCGCTGGGGATGCCATGGCAGATGACGTTGTTGACCGAGGTGCACACGGTCTTCGGGAAGCCGCGGTAGCCGACGTTGGCCGGAATGGCGCCCTGCACGTTCACGATGTGGTCGTGGCAGATGCGGTCCAGTTCCTCGGTGGTGACACCGGGCTTGACGTGGGGGGTGACGATGTCGAGCACTTCGCTGGCCAGGCGGCCAGCGATTCGCATCATCTCGATTTCCTGCGGGGTTTTCAGATTCACGCTCATGGCCGCCATTATCGCCGATCCGGCCACAATCTGAACGAACGCCACCCAACTGGCGATCCGGGCCATGCACGGTTCCGGCAAGGAAAGTGAAAGCGTGACCCCCGCCACCCTTTCGCCTCCTCATTTATCACGGAATACAGACACTTACGCCACCTAAGCTGGGGTCACCGTCGCCGAAGCGGTGCCGAACGTGCCGCCTTCGCCTTGTTCAACGGACCTTCGGGTCAGGGAGGTTGTCCATGCGATCCGCGCTTCGTTCCCCGCTTGCCTGGGCTTTGACCGGGGTTCTGCTGTCCAGCCCGGCCCTGGCCGCAGACACCACCACCTTCAATGTCACCCTGGTGGTCACCAAGGCCTGCACCATCACCGCCGCGGCGGCCACCAACGTCGACTTCGGCACCGCCGCCTCGACCACGGCGACCCCCACCCTGGGCCAAGGCACGGTCACCGCCCAGTGCTCGGCACTGACCCCGTACACGATTTCACTGAATGCAGGTGCCAACGCCAGCACCGCCAATGACGTCACCACCCGCCGGATGAAGAACACCAACGCCGCGGTGACCGCCAACAACTACGTCGGCTACCAGCTCTACCAGGACGCCGCACACACCCTGGTCTGGGGTGCCACCTCCGGTACCAACACCCAGGCTGGCATCGGCACCGGGCTGGCCGTGCCCTACATCGTCTACGGCCAGATCCTGAACCTCAGTACGAACAACCCGGCGACCGGCAACTACCTGGATACGGTTACCGCCACGATCACCTATTGATGGAGCACGCCCGCATGGCCCGACCCCGCCCGTGGCGCGCCACCGGCGTGGCGCTGCTCGTCCTGAGCCAGGTACTCGCCGCCCCGGTCGAAGCCACCAGCCTGCAGGTCGCCCCGACCAGCCTGCAGCTGGAAGCGCGCCAGCGCGCCGGCGAGCTTTGGCTGACCAACAGCGGCACCTCGCCGGTGAAGCTGCAGGTGCGGGTGTTCCGCTGGGTGCAGCAGGACGGGCAGGAACAACTGTTGCCCACCGATGGGCTGGTGGTCACCCCGCCGATGCAGGAACTGGCTGCCGGACAGCAGCAGCTGGTCCGGGTGATGCGTCCGGACAGGACGCCACCGCCTGCACAGCAGCATTACCGATTGATCGTCGACGAGGTGCCCGATCTGGCCACCCGTGCCGAAGGGATGCAGTTCGTGCTGCGCTATTCGATACCGGTGTTCGTGCAGCCCGCCGCCGGCAAGCTTGCGCCGCAGCTGCAGGCCCGCCTGGTGCAGTTGCCCGATGGCCGCAACGGCGTCGAGGTGGCCAACGCGGGCAACAGCTATGCGCAGATCGCCGATCTCGCGCTGGGTAGTGCCACGCGCCCGCGCATCGTGCATCCCGGACTGCTGGGATACGTGCTGCCCGGGCAGGTGATGCGCTGGCCGATCGAGCGCACGGCGATCGACCGCGACAACGACCAGATCACGGCCAAGCTCAATGGCGAGTCGGAACAGACGCAGCTGTCGCCTCCATCGGCTCGCTGAGGCGCTGATGGGTGCGCTGCTTGCTGCCCTGGCTCCTGCGGCGATCCAAGCCGCCGATGTGTCCGGTGCAGCGGCCACCACCGCCGCCGATGTATCAGGCATCTCCGCCGATGCGATCCTGCCACCGCCCACACCATTGACCGCCAACCAGACGCTGTACCTGGACGTGGCGCTCAACAGCACCCCACGCGGCCTGATGCCTTTCATCGAGAACCGTGGCCGCCTGCAGGCCAGCCCCGACGTGCTGCGCCAGCTCGGCTTCAACGCCAACGGCGATGCACCGGTGTACCTGGACCAGATCAGCGGCGCGGTGGTGCGCTATGACGCACGCCTGCAGACCCTGGCGCTGGATGTGCCGCTGGACCAGCTGACCCTTCCGACTACCGTGCTCAGCCGCCCGCAGACGCGCGCCCCTGCAGGCAGTGCCTCACCCGGACTGCTGCTCAACTATGACGTGTATGGCAGCCGGGTGGATACGCTCGGCAACCTCAGCCTGAGCTCGGAACTGCGCCTGTTCGGCGTCGGCAACGGTACCTTCGAAAACACCGCGGTCAGCCGACGCTACCAGCAGCCCGGCGATCGTCGCTGGCGCGGTGAGAGCGTGCGCCTGGACACGCGCTGGAGCCTGGATTTCCCCGACAAGGCGATGACGCTGGAGGTCGGCGATTTCTACAGCGGCTTCGTCGACTGGACCCGCCCGGTGCGCCTGGGCGGCCTGCAGATCGGCCGCAACTACGGCCTGCAGCCGTATCGCGTGCTCACTCCCACGCCCAGCTTCCTCGGCCAGGCCGTGGTGCCCTCCACCGTCGAGCTGTATGTCGACGGCCTGCGCCAGTACAGCGGCCAGGTCCCGGTCGGCCCGTTCCAGCTGGCCGCGCAGCCAGGCATCAGCGGCACCGGCAACGCGCAGGTCGTGGTCACCGACGCATTCGGCCGCATGCAGACACTGGATTTCAGTTTCTATGGCACCCAGCAACTGCTGGCCAAGGGACTGTCCGACTGGTCGGTCGGCGTCGGCCACCTGCGCCAGGACTTCGGCCAGCGCTCCTTCGCCTACGACGATCGCACCGTGGCCAGTGCCAGCTGGCGCGGCGGCATCAGCGATACCTTCACCGGTGAAGCGCATGCCGAAGGCGGAGGTGGCCTGGCCCAGGCCGGCATCGGCGGCTGGTGGCTGCTGGGCGGCGCCGGCGTGTTCAACGCGGCCTACGCGCACAGCAACCATCACGGCCTGCAGGGCGGGCAGTGGGCACTGGGTTACAGCTGGAACAACCGCCGTCTCAACGTCAACCTGCGCAGCGTGCGCAGCTACGGCGACTACCGTGACCTCGGCGCGCTGCAGGGCAACCTGCCGCCGAGCATCAGCGAACAGGCCACGGTCGGGCTCGATCTGCTGCGGCTGGGCACGCTCAGCGCCAGCTACCTGCGCCTGCGCTACCCCGATGGCGAAGACAACCGCTATGCCAGCCTGTTCTGGTCGCGCACCTGGAGCCAGCGCTGGTCGGCCTACCTGTCGGTGAACCAGAACCTGGACCAGAGTGATGACCGCAGCATCTATCTGTCGGTGACCGCCAGCCTGGGCAACAACCGCCAGGCCAGCCTGTCCAGCCAGCGCAACGGCGACAGCCAGACCTGGGTGGCCGACGTCACCCAGCCGGTGCCCGGCGATGGCAGTGCAGGCGGCATCGGCTGGCGCGCGCAGGTGCGCCACGGCGAAGACGGCAACGGCGGCCTGGCCGAAGTCGGCATCCTCAATGACATCGGCCGCTACTCGTTCGGCGCCTCGCGCCAGGGCGGGCTCAACTATGCCTACGGCAGCGCCAGTGGCAGCCTGGTCTGGATGAGCGGGCACGCGTTCGCCACCCGCGAGGTCTCGGACGCGTTCGCGGTGATCAGCACCAACGGCGTCGGTGGCGTGCCGGTGCGTCTGGAGAACCGCCTGATCGGCGTCACCGATGATCGTGGCCTGTTGCTGGTCAGCCCGCTGCTGTCCTGGCAGCGCAACCGGGTCTCGATCGACACCCTGGACCTGCCCGAGGACATGCGTGCCGACCGCATCGAGGACTGGGTGACGCCGCGCCAGCGCGCCGGTACCCACGTGACGTTCCAGTTGCGCTCCCGTCCCTCTCTGAGCCTGACGCTTCATTGCATGGACGGGCAGCCACTGGAAGTGGGCAGCGAAGTGCAGCTGCCCGATGGACGCCAGGCCACGGTGGGCTATGACGGCCTGCTGTACCTGGAAGACATCGCTGCCGGCAGCGTGCTGTACATCACCACCAGCCGCGGCCAGTGCCGGGTGAAGGTACCCGACCCGCCCAAGGTGGTGGCGTCTGGCGCCCGGCCGAAGCCGGCACCGCTGCAGTGCATTCCGGAGGTCGCGCCGTGAGGGTGCTGCTGCTCGGCGTGCTGCTGGTCGCCGGCCTGCTCGCGGCACTGCCGGCCCAGGCGACAGCGGTCTGCACGGCAATCGCGAACCCGACCCTGCCATTCGGCAACATCAACAGCAACGCTCCCGGCCCTGCGGCGGCAACGCTGAACATCACGGTGACCTGCACCACCGCCGCACTGAGCCTGCTGGCCACCACCGGCGTCCGCGTCTGCGTGGGTATCGGCGCCGGCAGTGGCGGCGGCAGCAGCTCCACCTTCCGCACGATGTCCACCTCCACCAGCGACACCATGAACTTCCAGTTGTACAACACCGCCAGCTACAGCCAGGCCACCGGCCTGGTGCCGCGCGGCACGCCACCCGCGCAGGAACTGACCATGAGCTACAGCGTGCCGCTGCTGACCGGCGGCAGCGGTGCGCAGTCCGTGCAGCTGTTCGCGCAGATCCCTGCCAACCAGATCCTCGCTTCGGGTGCCTACAGCAGCACCTTCAGCGGCGCCAACGTGGTGCTTACCTGGGCCTGGAACGAAGTCCTGCTCGGCACCGCCACCGTGCCGGCCACCTGCAACGGCGGCGCGACCGGCACCAACAGCGCGAGTGGGGCTTTCAGCTTCACCGCCACTGCCAACGTGCTGCCGCAATGCGGCAGCTACGTCACCACCAGCATGGACTTCGGCAACGTCACCGGCAGCATTCCCGCCAACATCGACCGGACCGCCACGCTCACGCTGACCTGCCTGAAGAACACTGCCTACCAGATCAGCCTCAACAACGGCCAGAACAACCCCGGCGCCTCCACCACCCGGCGCATGGCCACCACCATTGGCAGCGGCACCTACTACCTCCCCTATGAGCTGTACCGCGATGCCGCGCGCAGCCTGCGCTGGGGTAGTACCCTCAACGTCGATACCGTTGGCGGCACCGGAAGTGGCAGCGCGCAGCAGCTGACCATCTATGGCCGGGTGCCGCCGGTCACCGGCCAGCCCGCGGCCGGTACCTACAACGATCTGGTGCAGGTGACGATCACCTATTGAGTCCCCTGTAGAGCCGAGCCCATGCTCGGCTTCATTTTCTGGCATCCGGCAAGCCGAGCATGGGCTCGGCTCTACAGTTCCGGCGCAACCTGCCGATACCGCGCAACGGGTCCTACAGCACGGTGGATGGCAGGTGGTTCGCGCACTTCTGATCGGGGCGATGCTGGTCGCCAGTACGCCCGCGTGGGCCGATCCCGGCAGCACACCCCTGCAGATCCGGCTGACCGTGGTCGAGGGCTGCAGCGGTGATGCCGGCAACACCCGATGCGCGGCACCGCACAAGCGCAGCGACGCGCCCGAGCTTCCGCAACAGATCCGCGATCTCGCGCCGCCGGCCGACAGCGACGACGCGGCGCCCGCCGTGACCGTCATCTACTGATGCGTACCCTGCTCAGCCTGCTGGTACTGCTGCTGGCGCTGCCCGCGTCGGCGCTGGACCTGGTGCCGACCACCCTGCAGCTGCCAGCCGAAGGGGGACACAGCGAGCTGTGGCTGTACAACCCCGGTCCCCGCCGCTGGCAGGGCGAGGTTCGGATCCTGGCCTGGGAACAGCAGGCCGACGCGGAAAAGCTGCGGCCCAGCGACCAGATCCTGGCCAGCCCTGCCCAGCTCGACCTCCCGCCCGGCACCCGCCAACGCATCTGGCTGCTGCCCCGGGACAGGTCGCCCATTGCCGTCGAGCAGGCCTACCGGGTGCTTCTGGCGCCCACTGAACCGGACCTGCCACGGTACTCACTGCCCTTGTTCAGGGGACACGCCGTGCCCCTGGCGCGGCCTGAGCTGCATGCCGGGATCGAACCCGGTACGTCACATCCCTTTCTGCGATTGAGCAACGCAGGTACCGTACACGCCCGCCTGCACGATCTTGCGTTCGTCGCCGACGATGGCCGCCGCACCCTGCTGCTGCCGGGACTGGCCGGCTACCTGCTGGCGGGCCGGGAGCGTCGCTGGGCCCTCCCCGCCCATGCCGACGGCTATGCCCGTGGCCATTTCCAGGCCCGGCTGCAGGACGGCCGCGTGGTCGATCTGACCGTGCCGGACCCGGCAATTGCAGCGAGCGCACCGAGCGGGCTATAATCGACCGGATTCCTGCCGCCTGCGTGCGCGGGAGACCGTCCACACCGGACGTCACCGGTGAATCCACACCTGCTGCCCCCATCCGTGCCGGGGTGCTCCGCAAGGAGTTCGGCCACGGAGGCAACAGGGAAGCCCAACCCCGGAACCGATCGCGCTTCCACGCGTCCCGCATACCTATCCCCGCGGGCGGAATCGCTGGTTCCATATCAGGAGTATTGCAATGCCCCAGGTCACCATGCGTCAGATGCTGGAAGCCGGCGTCCACTTCGGCCACCAGACCCGCTACTGGAACCCGAAGATGGCTCCGTACATCTTCGGCGCCCGCGGCAAGATCCACATCATCAACCTGGAAAAGACCGTCCCGCTGTTCAACGACGCGATGAACTTCATCTCGTCGGTTGCCCAGAAGCGCGGCACCGTCCTGTTCCTGGGCACCAAGCGCAGCGCCCGCGAAACCATCAAGGAAGAAGCCGAGCGTTGCGGCATGCCGTTCATGAACCAGCGCTGGCTGGGCGGCACCCTGACCAACTTCCGTACCGTCAAGCAGTCGGTTGCCCGCCTGAAGGAACTGGAAGCCGGTGAAACCGACGGCACCTTCGAGAAGCTGGTCAAGCACGAAGTGCTGGGCCTGCGTCGCGAGCGCGACAAGCTGGAAGCCTCGCTGGGCGGCATCAAGGACATGAACCGTCTGCCGGACGCCATCTTCGTGATCGACATCGGCCACGAAGACATCGCGATCAAGGAAGCCAAGAAGCTGGGCATCCCGGTCATCGCCGTGGTCGACACCAACTACAACCCGGAACTGGTGGACTACGCCATCCCGGGCAACGACGACGCCATCCGCGCTGTGCAGCTGTACGCCCGCGCCGCTGCCGACGCCGTGCTGGAAGGCAAGGCTGCTGCTCCGCACGCTGCCTCGGTGCGTGAGGAAGAGTTCGCTGAAGCCGCTGCTGAAGGCGAAGAGAAGCCGGCCCGCCGCGCTCCGGCCAAGAAGGCTGCCAAGAAGGGCGACGACGCCCAGGCCTGATCCAGGCCCCGGGGTGGACGCCCGGCATCCACCCTCCCTGCACGCAGCCTTTGGCGCGTGACAGGACCGTGTCACACGGGCCGGCCACCATGCCGGCCCAACCCCTTTCTTTCGTGAGGTAATCCCGTGGAAATCACTGCTTCCCTGGTCAAGGAACTGCGCGAGCGCACCGGCGCCGGCATGATGGAATGCAAGAAGGCTCTCACCGAAGCCAACGGCGACATCGACGCTGCTGCTGAAGCCATGCGCAAGTCCGGCGCCGCCAAGGCCGACAAGAAGGCCGACCGCGTGGCCGCCGAAGGCCGCCTGGGCCTGGCCCAGGATGGCGGCAAGGCCGTGCTGGTCGAAGTCAACTCGGAAACCGACTTCGTCGCCAACGATGACAACTTCAAGTCCTTCGTCAATGCCGTCGCCGCTGCCGCCCTGGCATCGGGCGCCACCGACGTCGAAGCCGTGAAGGCTGCCAAGCTGGCCGATGGCCGCACCGTTGAAGAAGCCCGCGCCACCGCCGTGCAGACCCTGGGTGAGAACATCCAGATCCGCCGCATGGTCAAGGTCGACACCACCGGCAACATCGGTGCCTACGTCCACACCAACGGCAAGGTTGGCGTACTGGTCGACCTGATCGGCGGCGACGTCGAGCTGGCCCGTGGCCTGGCGATGCACGTGGCTGCCCTGAAGCCGCCGCACAACAAGGCTTCGGACGTTCCGGCCGACTTCGTCGAAAAGGAAAAGGAAATCGAGCTGGCCAAGATGTCCGAAAAGGACAAGGCCAAGCCGGCCGAGATCCTGGAAAAGATCATCAGCGGCAAGATCAACAAGATCGTCAGCGACGTGACCTTGTACGGCCAGACCTACGTGCTGGGCGACACCACCGTCGAGCAGGTGGTCAAGGCCGCTGGCGCCGACGTGGCTGGCTTCAAGCTGCTGATCGTCGGCGAAGGCATCGAGAAGGTCGTGGAAGACTACGCCGCTGAAGTTGCCAAGGCGATGCAGGTCTGATTCCAGCCTTCCGGCTGCGAAGCGACCAGAAGGAGCCGCGGGAATCCGCGGCTCTTTTTTTATTTCACCATGACTCCAGCACCGAACTTGGCTGGACTACGCCGCAGCCTGATACAGCAGGTTTATCAATAACTTAGGCGGATTCATCATATGCCGGTGCTTTCTGAAACTTGACCCGGCTTCCACCCGCTTGGCTCCCAACAGGCTCCTGGAAACCGGGTCTTCCGAGGAGTCATCATGGCGAAAATCAAACTCACCAAGTCCGCAGTCGATGCGGCACAAGCCCAAGCGCAGCCAGTCGAACTGCGCGACAACCTGGTTCCAGGCTTCCTTTGCAAGATCACCCCGGCAGGCCGAAAGGTGTTCATGCTCCAGTACCGCACAAACGCCGGAGAGCGGCGCAAACCTGCCTTGGGGCTCTATGGAGAACTGACCGTTGAACAGGCCCGGTCGCTAGCCCAGGAGTGGCTGGCGCAAGTGCGTCGGGGTGGCGATCCTGCCGCAGAGAAGGCTGCAGCGCGTCAGGCACCCACGGTCAAGGAACTGTGCATCAAGTTCATGGAGGACTACTCCAGCCAGCGCAACAAGCCGAGCACGCAAGAAGGCTACCAGAGCGTCATTGATCGCAACATCATCCCAATGCTTGGTCGCATGAAGGTGCAGGATCTGAAGCGGCCTGACGTGGCTTCGATGATGAAGAAGATGGCGCACAAGCCCGCCGATGCGAACCGCACGTTCAGTGTAATGCGCAAGATGTTCAACTTGGCCGAGGTGTGGGGCTATCGCCCTGACGGCACCAATCCATGCCGCCATGTGCCCATGTACCCGAACGGCAAGGCGACTCACCTCATCAGCGACGAGGAAATGGGCAAGTTGTTTCGCTACCTTGACCAGTTGGAGGCGGAAGGGCTGGAGCATGCAGTGATCCCGCTGGCCATCCGTCTGCAATTCGAGTTTGCCGCTCGTCGCTCCGAAATCATTGCGCTTCAATGGGATTGGATTGATCTGGAAAACCGGCGGGTGGTGTGGCCTGACAGCAAGACGGGAGGCATGTCCAAGCCCATGAGCGAAGAAGCCTATTGGCTTCTTTCGACGGCGGCCCGTAATGCTACGACGCCCCATGTATTACCGTCTCCGCGTCACCCTGATCGGCATTTGACCGACGGCGAGTATTACAACGGTTGGAGCCGCACTCTCAAAGCTGCAGGCGTGACGCATGTGGGCACGCACGGCATCCGTCACCGCTCGGCGACGGACATTGCCAATTCCGGCATCCCGGTGAAGGTCGGTATGGCGCTGACGGCGCACAAAACCGTGGCGATGTTCATGCGCTACGTCCACACCGAAGACAAGCCCGTTCGGGAGGCCGCCGAGTTGGTGGCGAGCCGACGCAAGGCGATCACCGGCGCTAAGCAATCTCCTGCCGAGGTGACGGCATGAGCAGGCGCAAGGTGTCCACCCCTCCACCAGCAGCGCCGAAGGCACTGTTGGGTGACATTCGGGCACTGATCGAGGCGGCGCATCAGCGCGCCGCCTCGGCGGTCAATACCGAACTAACCTTGCTGTTCTGGCGCATCGGCCAGCGCATCCATACGGAGGTGCTGGCCGGACAGCGCGCCGAGTACGGCGAGGAGATCCTGCCGTCCCTGGCCGAGCAGCTTGTCCGCGACTACGGACGCAGCTTCGCAAACAAAAACCTGCGCCGGATGGTGCAGTTCGCGGCCACTTACCCCCAGAAGCCAATTGTCGTGACGCTGTCACGACAATTGAGCTGGTCGCATTTCGTAGCCTTGTTGCCGCTGAAAGACCCCCTGCAGCGGGACTATTACGCTCAGATGGCGAGCACCGAGCGCTGGAGCGTGCGGACGCTACGCGAGCGCATCGAGTCAATGCTGTACGAACGCACAGCACTGTCTCAGAAGCCAGAGGAAACCATAACGCAGGAGCTGGCGGCACTGCGCGATGCGCAGCGCATGACGCCGGCGCTGGTCATGCGCGACCCGTACATCCTCGACTTCTTGGGGTTGCGGGATAGCTGGCAGGAAAGCGATTTGGAGGCTGCCATCGTCCGCGAAATGGAAGCCTTCTTGCTGGAGCTGGGCGCAGGCTTCTGCTTCGTCGCCCGTCAGAAACGCATACAGATCGACGACGAGGATTTCCACCTTGACCTGCTGTTCTACAACCGCAAGCTGCGGCGGCTGGTGGCGGTGGAGTTAAAGATCGGCGAGTTCAAGGCCGCGCACAAGGGGCAGATGGAGCTTTACTTGCGCTGGCTAGACAAGCACGAGCGGGAGCCAGAGGAGTCCTCGCCGCTGGGAATCATTCTTTGCACTGGCAAGAAACGCGAGCAGATCGAATTGCTGGAACTGGACAAGTCCGGAATCCACGTTGCCGAGTACCTGACAGCCTTGCCGCCGAGGGGCGTTCTAGTGGAGCGGCTACAACAGGCAACTCAACGGGCGCAGTTGCAGCTAGAACAGCGAGAAACGCGCAACGATTAGCCTTGTCTCAAACAGACTAGCTTGCCAATGTGCCGCTCAAGCTATCTGTGGCATATCTCGCCTCCAATCACCTAAAACCATCCTAGGGGAGTCCTGATCCTTCGCAGGCCGATCATCAACTGATGCAGCAGATCGAGGGGACGCTCACTTGCGCGCTTGGCTGCTCAAGACAGGACAATCTATCGCTTGCCGTTCGTTACTTGACATGAATCTGAAAAAATGGGGACGTTGGAGTCCCCACTTAATTAATACAAAATTATTCGATCACAATGATCGGATGACCTCGGTCACGCGGCGATCCCGGGAAATTCGAGTAGCAAACTCTCTTTCCAGGCGTGGCTGATGACTTTGACCCATAAACGCTTTCTCGACTAAAAAAGGTCGTTACACCGTCATCGCCGTCTATGAAGCCGCTATATCCATTTTGAATCAGGTTGGTCACACTTCCAACTTTTCTGTCAACGCCGATAAAGCAAAGATTAGAAATCTTCGCAACAACATCATCAGCGGTAGGACGATCCGCAACATTGTACTGAAGGCAGTCTTCCACGAGGGATTGTAACTGCTGCGCAAGAATCTTATATTGCGGGTTTGACGTCATGAAGTCCGGCCACGGTTCTCTATTTCTGTTTTGAACATTTACAGCCGCCTGGAGATAGACGCCGAAAGGAACTTTTCCGGTCAGTATCTGGAACATCATAGCGCCGAGCGACCAAATGTCGACTGATGCGCCTGGGTGTTCACCCGGCTGCCTGAACATCATCTCTGGTGCCATATAAGGAAGAGCGCCGCGAATTGTTCCAGATGTCGATCTGGTTATATCGCCTTCCCGCGCAGCTTCGTCAAAGACTTCTTCTGTTAGTGTAGCGATGCCAAAATCAGTTATTTTCAGCTCATGCAAATTAATGCCATGTTCAACAATGATATTGCTTGGCTTCAAGTCACGATGAACAACTCCAGCATGATGTGAAGCGGCAACGCCTTTGGAAACGTGCAGAAATATACGAGCAGCGAGGTGCGGGTCGATAGCTCCAAAGGTCTTGAGCTTATTTTCAAGATTGTCGCCATCAACGAATTCTTCAATAAGAAAAAGCCGACCATTCTCCTCAATGTAGTCTAGAGTTTTAGCGACGTTATGATGATTAACTCTAGCGGAAATCTTCGCACTGTTTTTGAATCTCTTATCGGGCTGTCCGGGTTGAGGTGTTTTTAGTGCAACGTTAGATTCCAACAATATGTCCTGCGCCAAATAGACGTCTTGCATACCGCCTCGACCGATATGGCGCTCTATGCGATAGCGCTCGGAGACAATATCTTGCGCATTCATGGCATTACCTCCGGGTTTGAAACATCAAAAGTCACGAACTTCCTGCCACTGCCGTTGCCGAAGGTTAGAACGCAACAACCTGGCACTATCGCCCCTGCAATGACGGGTGTGTTATTTATATAAACGGCACCAGCGACCTGGGTGACAGTGAAGGCTAAGCCGTCATATTCAATCGTGAGACTTCCCACGGTTGCATTCAGAGATATTCTTCTATTCTTGTGGTCTAGTGTGTTTGCTACGCCGTTTAAAACAACCGTGGCACGATGCCTATCCCTCAGAAGATGCTTCTCCAACAAATTCTTGATGGCTTGCATGGATGGCCTATCCTGCTTGTTTGTCGCAAGACATTGGAACAGGGCATTTGTAATTTCAGCGGGCATCCCAGCGAACGGAGTAGAAAAATCTGCTAGTGTTGGCTGGGTGGGAGGCCTATGACGCAAACTAAGGGGAGGCTCGTTGGTCAGCAAGGCTAGACATGTCACACCAAACGCATAGACATCAATGGAAGAGTCAAACGCGATTGTTTGGTCACCCCATAGTTCCGGCGCCATAAATATAGGAGTTCCTATTATGCTCCTAGTCTCTGCATCGGCATTATTTCGAGACAAACCGAAATCAAGAATCTTAACGACACCCTCGCCATCTATTTTTATGTTTCCGGGTTTAATATCTCGATGGATGATTCCGTGCGAATGAATATCAGCAAGTCCGCATGAAATCTGCCATATCAGGTTTAGATAATCCGCATTGGCAGAAAGAGATCCAGCTTGGAGTGTCTCTCCATCAATAAACTCAAGGACAATAGCGGGCTGTTGCGTGACTGCTCCTTGAATATTTACGATGTCATAAAGTTGAACGACGTGTTTCGACCTAACTTTTGACAATGCCTTTTGCTCATCGAGCAATCTACGAGCTTCGACGCCAGCCTGCAGATGCTTTAGTACAACTTGACGTTGTAGATGTTGATCTTCGCAAAAAATCACCTCCCCCATCCCGCCCCTGTCGGAGTTGTCGAGAGTTTTATATCTATTTGCTATCAACACCGACGTCTCCCTGTTCGGCAGAATTGCCAATTTCTATATCTAGTTGAACTTCTTCTGGGTAATTCTCGTTTTTCTTTTTTCGAGATTTTCGAACGGGTGGCTTTGACTTCTTCGGCGCCCCCTCATTCGTCGGTGGCTTACTGGGTATCAGTTGGGATGAAAAATCATTTTTTGCTTCATTCGTCTCATTTTGAACTTGAGCGTTTTTTGCATTAAATGCCTGGTCCTCCTCTCGCAGCCAAAGAGTAGTTAGATCTCCAGCTGCATCCCATAAACGGATTCCGCCTCCTTCATATCGTGCAAGTGATGGAGGCAACCCGGAAATGTCAAATATTGCCGATGTTGCGTTGTCATTCCCCCCGCACCACATCGCGACAGAATTAAGACGATCGGAGGCATCATTAAGGCTTGATGAATTTCCTAGAATCCTGCTGAGGGTTTTTTCTTCTATGCCGTGTATGCCATCAGTGGTAATGGCGCAAAAACCTTCCTGACAAAAAAAATCAGTTATCTTGGGTTGCATCGAATCGCCCATTCCAACAAATTGGAGTAGTTCTCGACCGCTTCCACCAACAGCTTCGACGAGAGAGTCGTCCGTTGTGTGTCGCTCAACCTTTTTCCCAGCCCCGAAAGTGTAGACACGCGTATCGCCAAGATGAACAATTATCTTAGTGCCTTGAGAATCAAGCAAAACGGCAGTCAGCGTAGAGCCGCCACCGCCTCGATATGTGTCGAACACCTGATTGTTTGACGCTTTTACAGCTTCATAGGCCCTTTCCTTGATACCTAAATTACGGTGCTGTATCAAAGAGTAGAAGAAGCTCGATATTGCCAATGAAGAGCATTTCCCTCCATCGCGCATGCCGCCCATACCATCAGCAACTGCTATCGCAAACAGGGGATTTATCGACTTCTTTCCAGTATAGAGAGCGGCCACTCGATCCTGATTCTCCTTTCGAACCAGTCCTATATCACTGGATAGCAAAAAAGGAATCTCAAGGGATTGATTGGACGTGCGGTCTGCAAGACGCCTAGAAATCCAAGCTTGTATATTTTCTTGGAATGGGTGCATTGTGTTTTCGTAACTCCTATATTGAAAGCAATCTATTTGCGTCTTCTTTGGGACTTACGTCACTTTGATTTTGAACTGCTGTGCGATAGTTACATTTTAGCTGAGGCACTTCAAAGCGTCACGCTCATAGTGGCTCACGTCGCCGACGCCTCCGACCCCGCTTGCAGACTGAGCAGCACGAGTAGCCAGGCAGCAATTCGTGCGTCCCGGCGTGCCGCCGTCGGGTTCGCGGGCTGCGCCCTGCGCCTCGTACCGAATCGCGGCCATTCGGCTTTGACCCCTGACACCTTCGGCCCCGACGGGCCTGCGCGCTCCGCTTGCCATGAAAACCGACTGTGTGCTTTGGGCGGGTGTGGGCGGTCTTGCTGTTCCCTTCACCGTATCACGGCGTTCTCGCCGTCAATGGCTGCACGCGCCATGCGCGCTTGCGGCCCGTTGGCCGTCTGCGCCCCCTGACTGCTTGCGCTGCGCCGTGCTGGCCACGGTTCCGGGCAATTCCGCCCGTGCAACCGGAGCACGATCATGTCGCAACTTTCTTTTTCTTCCTTCGATTCCGTTCTGATGGTTCGCAGCGCGCGTGGGCGCTACCAGCCAGCTTCTGCCGATCAGATCCTCGAAGCCGCACGCCTGGTCATCGACCAGAAAATGCCGCGCGGCGAATCCTTTACATCACCGATGGCGGTAAAGGAGTATCTGGGCACCAAGCTGGCGTGCCTGGAGCATGAAGTCTTCGCAGTGCTGTTCCTTGATACGCAGCATAGGCTGATCGAGTACAGCGAACTTTTCCGGGGCACCATCGACAGTGCATCGGTGTACCCGCGTGAAGTTCTCAAGGAGGCACTGCGGCTCAATGCAGCGGCAGTCATCATTTCTCATAACCACCCGAGCGGGAATCCCGAGCCTAGCGCAGCCGATAAGTCGCTGACGAAGCGACTTCGGGAGGCGCTGGCGATGGTGGACGTGCGCGTGCTGGATCACATTGTTGTCGGTGGCACGAAAACAACGTCATTTGCGGAATGCGGCTTGATTTGAACCAGGGGGCTTCAGCCCCCTTTTTGCTGCGTCTACCTGGCAACATGGCCTATTTGAAAATTCTAGACAGTGTCTCGGAAATTCACGCAGTCAGAGTTTCATGGGTGTGGGGCGGTCTTGCTGTTCCCTTGACGCTACCACGGCGTTTTCGCCGCCAAGGGCCGGGCGCACCTTGCGCCCGTCTTCGACCCCTGACTGCTGCGCTGCACCGTGCTGGCGACGGTTCCGGGCAACTCCGCCCGTGCAACCGGAGATCGTCATGAACGACAAATCACACGTTTCCCTCGAACAGCACATTTGCCTGGTCTGGGGCACGGCGTTCGATATCGGCGCCATCCTCCAGAGCAAAGCCCTGCAAGCTATCAGAGCCGACTGTCAGCAGCGGCTACGAAGATGCCTCAGGATCTTCTGCGGATGCCGACAGGCTTCGAGCATGCCGTTGTACCAAACAGCTAACGGATACGTCGGGTTGTTAGAGACTTCCAGGTCACGCGCTGCACGCAGATCGCCAAGAAAAACAGGTGCTGAGTGGCCGACTGAACTCATGTTGTGCGCATCGCCAGGTAAGGCCTTGAACAGGTTGTAGGACCAAGCATCGTGTCGGAACGGAAGCGGGTCTTGATTATCGTCTGCCCAATCGACCAGAACGATTGGGCGATGCCTGTTACGTGCCTCAGAGAATGCCGCGTTCAGATGTAAATCGCCGAAGCCGTACCCGAGAAAGAGCAGACTATCGGCTTCATGTACTAGGCGGTTGACCTGCGCAAAGTACGTGCGGAACGGCTGCCGAAGAATCTGTTGCGTCTTGCCATACCCAGCCACGATGGGAGACATCGGATAGGTCGTACCTTCCATTGAATCCTGACTGTTGCGACCGTTCGCCTGGACTGTGTGACCCTTCGACGGCGTAGTCACCCAAGTGATGCCGTGCATATCGTGCGCAACGCCAGTCATCGCGAAATGCACCGAACCATGCAAGTGGTAAATGAAATTCCAGTCCGTCCGGGCCAAGACGGACATCGGATCGAACTTGCCTGCGGCGTCGAAGCCGGTATGAAGCCCTGACAACGCTTGGGTGAAAAGGTTGTCGTAGTTCAGTGTGATGATGCCGATCTCGAACTCGTCCTGTAGTGCAGCCAGAAACTGCCCGAGTTCGGCGATCTCAGCTGCCTTAGCTGTGCTCGCGGTAGCGCAAGCGTCGATGAAGTGATTGACCAGTTCGCTCATCAGCGTACTGGTCAGATTTCCGCAAGCTGCCCCATCGACAGCTTTCCTATCCCGTCCGAAGTGCATCACTTCGGGCAAAGAATTGGCCGTAAGCAACGCATTTGATCCGTGCAACCGATCAAGGTCTGACAGATAGGGGATCAACAAGTTGAGCTGGTACAGCACTTCCTCGAAGTTCGTCCATTTGCGCAACCCTGGCTTCGGTGCGCTAGCGTAGTACGTATTGATTGCGTCCCGACAATAGCGGTACAGGTTGGAGTTAGGGTCGTTCGCTAACGGGTGACTCTTGCTCGCACAGCCGTCGAAAAACGTGTCAACAGCACTGACGGAGGGCAGGCCGAAGTCCAGCGAAGCGCCGGCACCGACGGTTATCAATAATTTCTTCTTCATGGCAATCGCGCAGGGTAAGACAAGCGTCCATAGTACGTGCCACTTGGATTTCTCTGAAGCCTGTGCGTCCCCGGCCAAGAAACATGGCCGGTCGCGCTGTCGTGCTTCGCATCGAGCCGCCTGCGGCGTCTCGCCCCTGACGGGCTTTCATCGTTCCCTCGCTCCGCTCGGCTGACGCCTACGGCCCGGCTTCCAGCTTCGGGCCTGCGCGCTTCGCTTGCGTGCGGTTTGCACATCGCGGCGGCCGTTGCCATGTCCAGTCGTCTCTCCTGACTCCATCACCTTGCTCGCGACTGTAGCCCGTGGCCGCGTGCCATCAAGGCGCGTCAGGCCGTGTCCTCGGCTGCGCCTGCGGGCCGCACCTACCTGTCGCTTTTCTCCTTGACGGCCCACGTCCGTGGGCTCCTGACCGTCGCGGGCGATGAACTCAGGAAAGACGGTGGCAACAGGGCCAACCGGGTTCCTCGTGCCAACCGCACCGAACAGCCGAAAGGCTGGGCTCCGAATCTTGGAATCCGGTGTGCGGTTTGAACAGCAAACCCTTTTCGTCAGGAGAAAGACCATGCTTGCATCCCGTTTTGCTTCCCGCTCCCCGGTACTGCGCAGCGACTCCCCGCTGTCCGATGACCAGATTCACCGCGTGGCCCCGTCCATCTTTGCGGAAGCACCGCACGAAAGCCGCTCCCAGCGGTACGCCTATATCCCCACCGCCACGGTGCTGACCGAACTGCGCAAGGAAGGTTTTCAGCCCTTCATGGTGACGCAGACCCGCACCCGCCACGAAGACCGGCGCGACTACACCAAGCACATGATCCGGCTGCGCCATGCCAGCCAGATCAATGCCCGAGGCGAAGCCAACGAAATCATCCTGCTGAACTCGCACGATGGCACCAGCAGCTACCAGATGCTGGCCGGCATGTTTCGTTTCGTGTGCAGCAATGGGCTGGTGTGCGGGGACACCGTGGCCGATGTGCGCGTACCGCATAAGGGGGACGTGGCCGGACAAGTGATCGAGGGTGCCTATCAGGTGCTGCACGGTTTTGACCGTGCGCTGGAGTCGCGCGAATCCATGCAGGCCATCACGCTGGATGAAGGCGAAGCCGAAGTGTTCGCCCGCGCCGCCCTGTCGCTCAAGTACGACGACCCGGACAAGCCCGCACCTATCACCGAATCGCAGATCCTGATCGCGCGCCGCTTCGACGACCGCCGCCCGGACTTGTGGAGCGTGTTCAACCGCACCCAAGAGAACCTGACCAAAGGCGGATTGCATGGGCGCAGCGCCAACGGACGCCGCCAGCAGACCCGACCGGTGCAGGGCATTGATTCCGATATTCGCCTCAATCGCGCCCTGTGGCTGCTGGCTGATGGCCTGCGCCAGTTGAAAGCCTGATTTCCCTGCGCGGCAGGGGCAGGCAGCAACCCTTGCCGCGTCATTCGCTGCTGCATTCCATCATCGCAAGGAGTTTTCACCATGAACGCCATCAATCACACCGAAGCCCAAGCCGTCCACACCGCAGCCAGTGCCGCGCCTGCCGTGCTACTGGAAGCCTCCGACCTGAGCGAGAACCTGATTCTGGTGCCGCTGTCGCGGCTGGTATCGCGCCCCACGGGCCGCAACGTGCGCAAGACCCCGCGCATGTCGATTCCCGAACTCGCCGCCAGCATCCAGCGTGTCGGCCTGCTGCAAAACCTGATCGCGACCGCGACCGCTGACGGCGAGCGTTACGAAGTCGTGGCCGGAGGCCGTCGCCTTGCCGCCCTCAAGCTGCTGGCGAAGAAGCGCCGCATCAGCAGGGAATGGGAGGTGCCTTGCCTGTTGGTGGCCGATGGCACTGCCCGCACCGCCAGCCTGACTGAGAACGTGCAGCGCGAAGCCATGCACCCCGCCGACCAGTTCGAGGCATTTGCCGCGCTTGTGGCCGAAGGCCGACCCATCGAGGACATTGCCGCCGATTTCAGCGTCACGCCGCTGGTGGTACAGCGCCGCTTGAAACTCGCCAACGTGTCGCCGCGTCTACTGGCTGACTACCGGGCCGAAGCCGTGAGCCTTGACCAGTTGATGGCCCTTGCCATCACCGACGACCACACCGCACAGGAAGCTGCGTTCTACGATGCGCCAACATGGCAGCGCAGCCCGCATAACCTGCGCGACCGCCTGACCGAGCGCGAGATTGATGCCCACCGGCATCCGCTGGTGCGCTTCGTTGGGCTGGATGCTTACGAGGCCGCAGGCGGTGGCATCCGCCGCGATCTGTTCGCGGAAGCCGATAGCGGCGTGTATCTGACCGATGCCACGCTGCTGGAGCGAATGGCGCAGGACAAGCTGGCCAGCCTTGCCGCCGAGGTGAAGGCCGAAGGCTGGGCATGGGTGGATGCCACTCCCGGCACGACCCATGCCGACCTGCAAGCCTTCCAGCGCGCTCCGAGGCAGCGCCGCAGCCCGAACAAGCGCGAAGCCCAACGCATCGAGAAGCTGCAAACCAAGATGCAGGCGCTGGCCGAAGCAGTGGATACCGCCCTGGACGCCGACGACGAAGAAAAGGCCGACGCCTTGCAGGAGGAAGGCTAACACCTGGGCGCACAGTTGCAGGCGCTGGAAGATGGCTTGCAGGACTACGGGGAAGCCGTCAAGGCTGCCGCCGGTGCCATCGTCACCATCGACCGCAACGGCGAGGCCGTGATTCATCGTGGCCTGCTGCGCGAAGCCGAGGCCAAGGCACTGCGCACGTTGGAGCGGCTACGGCAGGGTTTCGGCAGCGAGGGCGAAGCCGGGAACGGCGACACCGGCGAGGAAGCCGACGACGCCCCCAAGCCCGCCGTCATGTCCGACCGGCTGGCGCAACGCTTGAGTGCCCACCGTACCGCTGCGCTGCAAATCGAAGTGGCCCGGCAACCGCAGGTGGCGCTGGCCGCACTGGTGCATGGCATGGTGCAGACCGTCTTGCACGGCAGCTACTACGGCCACGACCTGCCGCTGGTCGTGAAGCTGACCCAGCAAGATCGGCTCGAAGGCATGGCCCCGGACTGGCCAGAATCGCCCGCCGCCGTGGCACTGCGCGAACTGCAACAGGTAGCGGGTGAAGCCTTGCCGCAGGACAGCGCCGAACTGTTCGCCGCACTGCTGGCAAAGCCGCAGGATGAACTGGTGCTCCTGCTGGCCGTATGCGTGGCATCCACGGTCGATGTGGTGACGCCCCGCGCCACGCAGCACCAGCCGGGTGCCGAGCTGGCGCAGGCGGTGGGGCTGGACATGGCGGCATGGTGGCAACCCACCGCAGACGGCTATTTCCAGCATGTGCCGAAGGCCGCGATTCTGGAAGCCGTGGGCGAATTCGCACCGGAGCACGTCACCCGGCTGGCGAAGTTGAAAAAAGGCGACATTGCCAGGGAAGCCGAACGGCTGGCCGATGGCACCGGCTGGATGCCTGCCATCTTCGCCGCCGAAGCCACGCAGCAGGCCGCGCAGGAGGTGGTGACGGACGAGGCAGCCGAAGCACCGGAGGAAGCCGTCGCCGTGGCGAATAAGCAGCCGCAGGCCAAGGCACTGGCCGCGTGACCTTCCCATTTGATGAAGCAAGCGCCTTGGCTTCGGCCAAGGCGTTTTGCTGTCCGATCAGCACCGGCCCCAAGCCGTTCCGCCTTGGGGCCGGTGGTCAAAAAAACGGTCGCGGCAGTGGCCGCGCCCGGTAAGACACACACAGCCCCAAAACTGCACGCCAATACCTTCGGTCTGCCGACTTGGCGACGCCCAAGTACTTTGGACGGACTTTCGCCACAAGCCCATCGCAGAGCGAAAATATGGGTTTCAATCGGCAATTTCGCCGAAGCGTTAAGAGGATCGGTATGGTGGTTCCACAGAACAAGCAGGAATTGCTGGATGCCATTCGCAATACCTATAAGAAACTGATAGTGGATCTTGCCGAGGTGTCGACTGAGCATGACCGCATCGTGGCACTGGTCGAACAGGAACGCTATTCGTCGCTGTATGGCATGTCCTGATGTGAGAAGTGCGCCCAAGATCGGATGACCCAGCTCAATACATCATCACCTTATGCCAATGCGCGAGGGGAAGAAGGCAACGACGTCGCTTGATGCGCCATTATTTTCGTCCGCAGCTGTGGGTTTTAGTGCGCCTCGCTCCGCGCTTAACTAGCCTGCGTTTAATCAACAGGCATTGGCTCAAAAGTAGAGCTGAATTCTAACTGAAAATCCTATTGGTTTCGTCAGTCAACGCCAGAGGGTAGCAAGAAAACCAATGGCTAGCCCTATCAATGCGCTTGCTGCTATCCACCAGTTACTAATCAAGCCCGAATGCCAAACTTTGATCGCGAGAACCGCAAAGCTGACGATTCCTGTTACCCACTTGAAGCGCGTGGCAACAGCAGAAACGCGGCTAACAGTCATGTAAAGGGAAATTAATGAAGATTGAAAGAACTCCGGCAGTGATCGAAATATTTTTCCAAATCTTGTTGTCACGTAACGACTGGAGTAGAAGTTTTTTTCACCAATGCTAATTGGGTATAGAGTGGATTTAAATAACTTCATTTTGAGAGCGAGATTGACTGAATCATTAAGTCGATATCTCCAGGCTGCAGCGACTTTTTGCTCGTGGAACGAGCCTGTCATGTCCATTGGTGAATGGCAGTCAATTAAAACCTCGCAACCCATTATATGAGGAGCCTCGCTATCAAGCCGAGAATGATGATTTTTTGTTAAACCCTCGTCGGACTCTATTAAATTGATACAGCGATTTATTAGATGGCGTCTCATCCAGATCTTATATTTGTTATTTAATTTTTCCATCAAGTCTGAGATCCATTTTTTGGTGCGCAGCAGTATTATTTGCCAATTATTGAAGTAATAGACATTCAACTAAAATCATGCGCGAGTTCTCAAGGCTCGTTAGGCGCTGGCTGAGACTTCACGGCAAACTGGCTTTCGGTCTCACTCATCAGTACCGTCATGCCGCAATCAAGTGCTCGGGCAATCTTGAAGATGATCGCTAGGCTTGGCGTATGCTCGCCACGCTCGATCTTTCCCATATGGGAGCGCTCAACGTCGGCCAGGTTGGCCAGCGTTTCCTGAGCGATGCCGCGCTCCGTGCGCAGCGTACGCACGGCTGCGCCGAAGGCTTGGGCCAGCTCGGCGTCGAAGGTTGTGGAGCCGGCCGGTCGGCCACGCTGGATGGTTCGCTTCTGCATAGACAGAAGCGTCAATTAGCAGAACAATTAAAACCACGTTATATTTAACTCAATCATGCAATCTCAACTGTTTTTGTGCCTTTACTGAAATCTGCATTGGCGGCTTTCTTCAAAAGCGGAGAGCCTGATCCGTGTCTTTCCTGTCTTCTGTGCATGTGCCTTCGTGCCTCTACGTCTCTGCGGATACGTGGGATTGTGCATTGGTGCTTTCGTTGAAAGGCGTGAAAGCGCCTCTGCTGCTCCGCAAGTCCTTGGACGTACAGCCATGACTCCGCTCATCACCGCCGACGAGCGCACGCGCCTGCTGGCCAACGGCCAGGCCCGCGCTGCCGGGCAGGACACCGACCCCCTGCCCGTGGTGCGCCTGTTTACGCCAGATGCTCACGCTACCTGGCTGCTAGCCTCGCTCGACCCAGCCGATGGCGATACTGCCCACGGCCTGATCGACTTGGGGATTGGAATGCCTGCACTGGGTACGGTGAAGCTGTCTGACCTAGCCTCCATCGTCGGGCCACGCCAACAGCCCGTGATGCGGGATCGCTACTTTCAGCCGGTGCGGCGGCTGTCGGAATACCTGCGACTGGCCGAAGACAACGGCTCGATCACCGATTAAGCGCCACCGCAAAGCGAGGCGCACTGTGTCTATTTCGGTCTGGTCTGTGACCCGTTCGGTCTGAATCGGCAGTGTTGCACCGAAGCGGTGCGTGCCAGATCGAAACGGTCATGATGCCTGGCGCGGGCTGCGGCAAGCTGACCGACGCGGCATGCCATTGGAGAGCGTTGCCGCCGTCGCACTCGGACGATTTCAGCAACGCATCGGAGTTCATCGGTCTTGACACTGCCAGTTTACGCTTCACCCATGACGTTTTGACGATGGCCTCGTAGCACGCCGTTTCGCCGTGGCGACGCACCCCCAGCACAGGGAGGTTGCCGTATGGCTGATCGCAGTGCCGAGCCGTGGTATGCCACGGCGGCCTATCTCTACGCTCTGCACCTGGATGGCCCGGCGCTGGCCTGGGAGTACCTGCGCCGTCATCCAGACTATCGGCACGACTGGCTGCGCCGTCGTCGCCAACCGGATGCCGCCGGGCATTGGGGGCTGCGCCTGCTGGAAGATCCCGCCCTGGATGCGCGGGACGCGCACCCGGCCTGGTTCCCCGATCACGATGCCGTGGTGCAGCTCTACCCGGATGCCGATCCACCGCCCGATGCCCTGTGCTTTGAGTTCTGGAAGCTGCCGGGCCACAAACACCTGATCCATGACGGCAAGCGCCTGGTGCTGGTGGCGCGCTGGCCCGGCTGCTGCCTGCGCTTCGTGCTCGCACCAGGCTTGGCTGATGGCATGGCTTACGCCTATGCCATCCGAGCCTGCGCCGCGCCTTGCGAGCGCTATGCGGCCCTGGCGAGCGAATTGAACAAGATCGCCGGTGCCGCCGGTGCCGTACCTGCGGCGACCGTCCGGCCACGTCCGCCGCTGTCCGCATTGCTGGAACTGCACACGCTGCAGGCGCTGGACGCAACCCTGGCGGGTGCGTCATTGCGGGAGGTGGCCGAGGGGCTGTTTGGTGTGGATGCCGTTGCCGCCGACTGGCACGCCGACAGCGCTCTGCGCGCCCGCGTGCGGCGGCTGGTGCGCCGTGGCGATGGGCTGATGCGCGGCGGTTATCGCCGTCTGGCAAAGCTTCCGGTTGTCACTTCGCATGAGGGGGGACGTTTCGCATCCGCAGCAGAACGTCCCTGAGCAAGAGCCTCAAGTTTCTTGAGACTGCCTCTATCCGGCTGCGCTGTGTGGCCGGGCTTGATGGAGGTACTTCCCATGCGTCCTGCTCCCTTGCGGCCTGCCGCCACTGTTGTCGCTGCGCCCGCGCAGCCTCAACGCTATCTCACCAACGACGAGGCCGCCGACTACCTGCGCCTGTCGCCGCGCACGCTGGAGAAACAGCGCGTGATCGGCGGCGGGCCGAAGTTTCGCAAGTTCGGCCGGCGCGTCATGTATGCCGTATCCGACCTGGATGCCTGGGCTGATGCGCGCAGCTTCGATGCCACGTCCGACCCGGAGTATGCCGAGCGCCATGCGGGTGACTACCGTGATCGCTGCTGATAGGCGCATTGCCGGTGGCCATCCCCATGTCCAGCCCATCGCTGCCATCCCGGCCGCGACCGCCGCAAGAGCGCGAACAGCTCGATCTGTTCCGCGCCTTGCCGGGCGACATGGCACCGCGCGATGCCCAGGACTTGATGGCCTATCCGTTCTTCTCGCTGGCGAAGTCGCGGCGCACCGTGCCCATCGACTTTCGCAGTGGGAACATCACCATCCGCGTGGAGGGCACCCAGGAGCACGGCATCGCCACGATCTGGGATGCCGACATCCTGATCTGGGCTGCCAGCCAGATCGTCGAAGCCAAGGACGCGGGTTTGCCCACATCCCGGCTGATGCGTGCCACACCCTACGAGATCCTGCGTTTCATCGGGCGCGGCACAGGCTCACGCGACTACCAGCGCCTGAAAGCCGCGCTGGATCGCCTGCAATCGACCACGGTGGCCACCTCCATCCGCGAAACAACCGGGCGGCGGCTGCACCGTTTTTCCTGGATCAACGAATGGAAGGAACTGGCCGATGCCCACGGCACGCCGCTGGGCATCGAGCTGATCCTGCCGAACTGGTTCTATGCGGGCGTGCTGGATGCCGCCCTGGTGCTGACCATCGACCCGACGTATTTCCGGCTCACGGGTGGCATCGAACGCTGGCTGTACCGCCTGGTGCGCAAGCATGGCGGAAAACAGGAGTATGGCTGGCAGTTCGATTTTCGCTATCTGCACCAGAAATCCGGCAGCACCGCCAAACCCTACGATTTCGCGTGCGATCTGCGCGCATTGGCTGCGCGGCAATCGTTGCCTGGCTATGTCCTGGGAATCGAGCACATGCCGGACGATGGAACGGAGTTGCTGACTTTCCGGCCCGTGCCGCAGGCGGCACGGGGATAACTCCGGGAAAGCCTGTGAATAGTGTCGTGCTATCAGGCGTGCGGGGTATCGTGCTATCAGACGTGTCCCTATCGTGCTATCAGGCGTGCCAATCGGCCGCAAAGCCGCGCCAGTATTGGTTTTTACGGTCCTCTAACTTACCTAACTTAAATTCTCTAACGTTTAGTAGAGAAGTGCCGTTTCGGTGGACAACTGCCGAAAGTCAAAATCAGCGACAAATCCGGCACCGAAATCGAGGGCAAAACCAACCCCGTTCGGCAAGGCAAAAACAGCCCAGTCTTTCAAGCCGGAGGGCTGCGCCATGATCCTCGCCTTGCTTAATCAAAAGGGCGGTGTCGGCAAGACCACGCTTGCCACCCACATCGCAGGCGAACTGGCCTTGAGAGGCCAGCAGGTCATCCTGCTCGATGCCGATCCGCAGGGTTCGTCGCTGGACTGGACGCAGCGACGCAGCCAGCAAGACTTGCCACGGCTGTTCAGCGCCGTGGGCCTGGCCCGCGAAACGCTGCATCAGGAAGCGCCAGAACTCGCCAGGCGGGCCGATCACGTCGTCATTGATGGGCCACCCAGGATTGCCGCCTTGGCGCGCTCCGCGCTGCTGGCGGCCGAGCGCGTGCTGATCCCGGTGCAGCCCAGCCCCTATGACGTGTGGGCCAGCGCCGAGATGGTGGCGCTGATCCGCGAAGCGCAGGTGTTTCGTCCGCTGCTCCGCGCAGCCTTCGTCATCAACCGACGCGTCAGTACCACCATCATCGGCCGTGAGGCGCGGCAATCGCTGGCAGAACAGCCGCTGCCTGCGCTGCGCGCGGAGGTGCATCAGCGCATCGTGTTCGCCGACAGCGTGGCCGCTGGCCGGCTCGCACGCGAGACAGCGCCCGACAGCGCCGCCGCCCGCGAAATCACCGCCCTGGTGGACGAACTGCTGCGGTGGCCGACATGACAGCGCAGCAGCCACCCAACAGCAAACGCACGGGCAAGCGCGTTGGCATCGGCGCACGTCCGCCGGCGAATCCGCACGCCGAGGCGTGGATTCGCCAGGGCGACGCCGATGCGCTCGGCAAAGGCGACCTCTACACCGCGCGCCTGACCCTCGACATCACACCCGCCATGCGGGCGCGCATCAAGGTGTCGGCCTTCACGCAAGGCGTGACCGTGGCCGACCTGCTGCGCGTCCTGCTGGAGCGGGAATTTCCGCCGGAGAACACACCATGACTGCATCCGCTTTGCCTGCCGCGAACGCGGCACCGGCTACGCCGCTGCCTGCGCTTTCGGCACTCGCCGGACAGGCCGGCAACGTGCCGCTGACGCGCGTTTCGCTGGCCTACCTTGAACATCGGTTCAAGCTCTACCTACGCTTCGGCGAGCCCGCACGCACGCTGCGCCTGGACGACTGGCGGCGCTGCGCGGTGTTCCTGCCGGGCGCGCTGCTCTGCCGCATCCGCTGGCAGGCCAACGACTACGGCACGATCCGCTGGCAGCTCATGGTGATGCAGGCTTGCACGGCACTGGACGCGGCGCAGCGCATCCCCGGCGTGCAGCCGGGCGCGCGCCTGCTGCTGCACGCCGAAGGCGATGCCAACGTGCGCGCCGTGCTGGAACGCATCGACGCTATCGAGGCGCTGGGCATCGCCGCCATCGACGTGTCGCCCGCGTACTGGCGAACGCTGGGCAACCGTCTTGCGGCTCGCCTTGCGCTGCCCGAATACACCGCCGAGCGGCACGCCGCCTGGCTGGCCGGGAAGGTGCTGCCATGACCGCCCCGACCAGCACGGCCAGCACCGCAGGCACTGCGCTACGTCCTCGCTCGCGCCTGCGCGCTCGCATCGTCGTGGCGACACTGGCCGCCATCGGCTTCGCTGCGCTGGCCTGGGCGGCTCTCGTGTCGCCGCTGCCGCGCCTGACCTACAACCCGTCCGACAGCGTGGCGGTCGGCTGGTATCGCATCGACCCGTTCGACCCGCGCACCGTCTCGCTGCCACGTCCGTTGTCCGTGGACAGCATCGTGCTGGTGCCGCTGCCGGCCAGGGCCGCCATGCTGGCTGCACAGCGCGGCTACCTGCCGACCCGCGTGCCGCTGCTCAAACGTGTGGGCGCGGTCGCTCCGCAACACGTCTGCATCGTCGGTGGTCAGGTACGCATCGACGGCGTGCCTGCGGCAGTCGTGCTGCCCGCCGATCGGATGGGTCGGCCGCTGCCGTCCTTGCAGCTTTGCCGCCGCCTCGAACCGGGCGAGCTGTTCCTGTTGAGCGTGACCAATCCGGCATCGTTCGACAGCCGGTATTTCGGCCCGGTCAGCGCATCCGCCGTGATCGGCGTCGCGCGCCCGATCTGGCTGGAGACACGCCCATGATGGCCGCCGACTCGCTGCACGTTGCCGTGCATTTTCTCGTGCCATCGGGCGTGTCGATCCAGTGGCTTTCCGCATGTTGTCGCGCGTGCAGTGCGAGCGCATCCGCGCTGCACTTCGCGCTGCCTTCCCATGTGCAGGCGTCTTGCCTCGAACGCGCCCGGCCTATGGCCGTCGCCGCGTTCGCCGGCGCGCTGGCTGCTCGCGCAGCAGCGCCGCCGGGACGCCGGTGCCTGGAGCGACAGCGGAAGGCAAAGGCGGAAGGCAAGACAAAAGGACGCGGCACCAGGCCTCGTCGTAAGCCTGTCTGCACGTGGGGGTGGCGCGGCACGGAGCAGCTTCGCCGCCGTGCCGCGTGTGCCGCGAGGCCCGCGCCAATGCAGGCATGTCCGCGTGCTTTGCACGACCGGACACGCCAGAGCTTGCCGGGAGAACGGCGATGACCGACCGCCGCGACGACGATTTCCGCGTGCGCCCCAGCGCCCCCAAGAACCGGGGCAAGGGCCAGGGTCAGAGCTTCGTTTCCAAGGTGCTCAAGCAGGCCGGCAAAGCCAGCAGCGGCAAGTCCTCGGTGCGCCGGCCTGGCGCGACGGGTGGCACCGGCCAGCGGCCCGGCTCGCGCCTGGGGCGCGGCCACACGGCGGCGCGCTTCGCGGGCGCGAAGCTGACGCCCATGTCCCGGCGCGTGACCATCAAGACGCTGCTGGTGAATCACCAGCGGGCCAGCCCGCAGTCGCTCGCCAAGCACCTGCACTACATCGAGCGCGACGGCGTGGGCCGCGACGGCGAAGCGGGCCAAGCCTACGGGCCGCAGACCGACGTGGCCGACCTCGACGCCTTCAAGGAACGCTGCGCCGACGACCGGCACCATTTCCGCTTCATCCTCTCGCCCGAGGATGGCGCGGAGCTGGAAGACCTGCGCACCTACACGCGGCACCTCATGGGCCGCATGGAGGCCGACCTGGGCACTGGCCTCGATTGGGTGGCTGTCAACCACTGGAACACCGACAACCCGCACACGCACATCGTCGTGCGCGGGCGTGACGACACCGGCAAAGACCTCATCATCGCGGGCGACTACATCGCCGATGGCTTCCGCCATCGCGCCGCCGAGCTGGCGACCGAATGGCTGGGGCCGCGCACCGAACTGGAGATCCAGCAGACCTTGCAGCGCGAGGTGGAACAGGAGCGGTGGACCAGCCTGGATCGCACCTTGCAGCGTGAAGCCGGCGAGGATGGCCGTGTGCAGATCGAACGCTTCAACGAACCCCGGCTGCAACGCCAGCGCCTGCTGCTAATCGGTCGCCTGCAGCGCTTGCAGCGCCTGGGCCTGGCCGACGAGGTGCAGCCCGGCACTTGGGCCATCCATGCCGATGCCGAGAAGACCTTGCGCGCCCTGGGCGAGCGTGGCGACATCATCCGCACGATGCAGCGCGCCATGAGCGGACAGCCGCGCGAGCTGACAGTGTTCGAGCCGGGCGAGGATGGCCGCAGCATCATCGGCCGTGTGGCAGCGAAGGGGCTGGCTGACGAGCTGCACGACCGGGGCTATCTGGTCATCGACGGCACCGACGGCAAGGCCCACTACGTCGCGCTGAATGCCCACGACGAGCTGGCGAACTACCCCACGGGCGCGGTGGTGGAAGTGAAGGGATCGGCCGACGTGCGCGCCGCCGACAAGAACATCGCTGCGCTGGCGAGCGATGGCCTGTACCGCGCCGATCATCACCTAGCCATCGAGCAGGGCCGGGCCAAGCCGGGACGCGACCCGCAGGAAGTCGCCGCCGCCCACGTCCGGCGGCTGGAAGCCCTGCGCCGGGCCGGCATCGTGGAGCGCGTGGCCGAAGGGCTATGGAAGGTGCCGGACGACCTGGTCGAGCGAGGCCGCCAGTACGACGCACGGCGACTGGGTGGCGTAGCCGTGGAACTGAAATCGCACCTTCCCATCGAGCGGCAGGCCCGCGTGATCGGAGCGACCTGGCTGGATCAGCAGTTGATCGGCGGTGGCAAAGGGCTGGGCAACTTGGGCTTTGGTGGCGACGCCAAGCAGGCCATGCAGCAGCGCGCCGACTTCCTTGAAGAACAGGGACTGGCCGAGCGGCGCGGGCAGCGCGTGATTCTGGCGCGCAACCTGCTGGGCACGCTGCGCAACCGGGAATTGGCGCAGGCCGCCAAGGACATTGCCGCCGAAACGGGCCTGGAGCATCGGCCCGTAGAGGACGGGCAGCGGGTGGCGGGCATATACCGACGAAGCGTCATGCTGGCGAGTGGGCGCTACGCAATGCTTGATGACGGCGTGAGGTTCAGCCTAGTGCCGTGGCGGTCAGTGATTGAACAGCGGCTGGGGCAACAGCTTGCCGCAATGGTGCGCGGTGGTAGCGTGTCGTGGGAGATTGGGCGACAACGCGACCCGGCTGTCCACTGATGTGGCAAAAACAGAGCAGATGACTCGCGTCAATAAGTGAGCAGTTGCACAATCTCAGTCTCTCCCGATCTGTAGTTTCGGCGGCAATGAAAAGCGGATTCCGGGAAAAAACAAACGAATGGCCTCACGAAGTCGCCCCGCGACAAAGCTGTCCAAGCGACCTTCTCGCGTTGCCAGCCATTGCAGCGTCGCACCACCGATCAAAGCATGAAAAAGGGAAGCCACGACCTTCGGTTCGTGCGCGGTATCCAAGGGAACCCTTTCTAGTATTGCCTGCTGCACCTGCACATTGCGCTTCCGCGCAAGTTCTCTCAAGACGGGATCTTGCACCTCATGCCACGCGATTAGCAGATTCACCTCGTACGACTCGCCAGTACCGAGAGCTTCGGACAGTTCCAGCAAGAATAGCCACAGACCCTGAGCGCCCTCACTGAAGGGAAGCTTCTCCAAGAACTCGCGAGTCGTTAGAACGGATCGCTCCATGGCGTGACGCAGAAGGGTATCCCTATTCTTGAACCGTTGGATGAGCGCAGCCCGTGAAATACCTACTTCGTTTGCCACGTCGTTCAACGTGAACGCAGATGGTCCTAGGCGCTTGAGAACGGCACACGTGGCATCAAGAATGGTTTCATCGCTGTGTAGCTTGGGTCGAGCCATCTATGAACTCCTAAGCTTAATGGCGCTGCATCTTCATCGCCATATCTTACCTACTCGAATGTTATTTTGAAACGACTCGCATTGATCAGCGAGTCTCAGAGATCCCCCTGGTCGGTTTCAGAGCGCACGGCATCTGTGCAACTGATGTGAAAAAGGTGTCGTGAGCGGTACTGCCGCGACGGAAAGGCCCAGACTCCAACTACGGATGAAGGCGTCCATCCCATTGCATGCGGTGCGACCAAACAGCAGCCTTCATCTGCAAGCCTTCATTTGCACTTGCTAATTACCGACGCGTCGGTTATATTACGCCTGTTCTGATCGGAGATCAACGATGACTACAGACCTGACCGAGGAAATATTCGAGCTTGCCCGGCGTCACGGCCTTTCCCTTCACGGTGAGTTGGAGGTGAATGAGATTGGGCTGGATTTTCGTGTGCTGAAGGCGCGCGACACGCAATCAGTCTTTTGGGGATTGCGGGTTCCTAGACGCCAAGATGCCGCCGAGCGAATTGAGCGTGAGGCAAGGATTCTCTCTTGGCTGTCAAGCAATCTCCCCTTCAAGATTCCCGATTGGAGAGTTGCCTCGCCCGAACTCGTCGCCTATCCATGGATGGCGGACGATACGGCGATTGATGTCGATGCAAGCACGCACGCGATCACTTGGCACGTAGATCGAACATCCGTTACTTACGCATATACGCTAGGTGAGGCGCTCGCTTCATTGCATGGCGTTAGCCTTACGGCCGCAGAAAGTACAGGATTACCAAACCCAACTATCGACGAAGTCCGGCGTGATCTACTTCGCGATCTCGACATAGTGACGAGTTCCTTTGATGTCCAGCCGAAGTGGCGAGATCGAGTACGGGCGTGGATAGACGACGACTCCACTTGGCCTAGCTGCTGCAAGTTTATACACGGTGACCTGTATGCCGGCCATGTCCTTGTTAATAAAGACCAACAGGTCACAGGGATGATCGACTGGTCCGAAGCCGGGATTGGCGATCCGGGTTTAGATTTTGTTGGTCACCTTCAGCTTTTTGGTGACAAAGGGCTCAGCAATTTGCTTAAGCACTACGAGCGTTGCGGCGGCTACGTTTGGCCAACGTTGGTTCGCCACACGACAGAGCGGATGGCAGCGGGTCCGCTGAAATACGCGATGTTTGCTCTGAGAAGCAAAGACCCGACCCACAGCGACACTGCCGCTAAGCAGTTAGCCGCACTCTAATGTATATACGGATTCAAGCGAAGGCGCTTCCATGGTGGTGCACCATGGCGGCAATCTTCCTTTATCGATTAGGTAAAGCGATGTCGGGCGTAACAGCGCCTTGGGCCGTCCTTGAAATGGGAGGAAAAGCAAATGACCTCGGCGCCACTGCCGTCGCATTAACTGTGACAAGTGTCATTGGGTTCATTCTTGGTGGGCGGTGGACGGATCGGCAAGGTCCTCGTCAAGTGTTATGGATGTCAGGGATTAGCGGCGGCCTACTAATGACAATAGCATCGGTTGTTTCATCGCAACATGCTTACTTTGCATTCGCGGCAATAGCGTTGCTTGTCATGACGAATCTCGTAGACGCACCCATCCTGATGGCTCAAGAGAGCCGGTTGCCGGAGCTGTCACGCATGGCGCGCATTGTGATCCAGAGAACCGTTGTGGCCAAGACTGCTGCTAGTCACCTTGGTTTGGTGCTGGGGCCGGTCCTAGCGGGCGCCGTTCTTACCCATCTCTCCATGCCGGTATGCCTAGGCCTCATTGCTGGATGTCTGCTGACTGCAACGCTGGTAGCTGCACCCGTATATCCGAATGGAAAACCTCGGCGCAGCACCTCCGAAGCGGCCGATTCTGAGCAAAATTGGGGCCCGTTGTTGCGACGGCTATACAGTAATGGATCGCTCCGAACGGCAATCCTGTTCTGTGCACTTCTGGCAGGTTGTGCGGCATCTGCTAACAGCGTGGTGATTCCAGCATTGCTCCAATCTTCTGATTCAGGTGCGCTCCAGTTCGGGAGCTTAATCTCGGCCCTGGGAGCAGGCACCCTAACTGGCACCATGCTGACAGGCATGTTGTCGCGTTTTCCTTCAATTCGGGTTGCATTTGTTGCAGCTTATTCGGCACATGCAGTGATGTGGCTGGTTATCGCATCTCAACCGAGCCTCGCCGTCTCTCTGACCATAGCTTTCTTCACCGGTGTTGCTGGAAGCCTCATGCCACTAGCAATAGGCATAGAAATTTATAAGCAGGTGCCATTGGCTATGCGCGGGCGATCTTTGGGAATTTACAGTGCCATCTTGATGATTGCCGCGGTGGCTACGATCGCTATCGGCACTGCAACTGTGCAAACCATAGGAGCCATCCAAACACTACTGGCATTGGCTTTTGTCGCCACCTTTTCTGCACTGGTTTCGCTTAAATGTATCGGACATCAGCACACAAGCACTCGACTCATTGATGAACAGAATGGCAAAAATCCGCCGACTACTTGGAACAAGTCTTCCTCATGATCTACATAAATGGTCGAAGCCATATCGCGTCGCTACATTGGCAGTTCATGGTCTTGGTGTAGTGAAGCAAGCATGGAGCTACGACACCTTCGCTACTTCCTGGCCGTGGCTGAAGAACTCCACTTCGCTCGTGCGGCCGAGCGACTGCACATCGAGCAATCGCCGCTGTCGCGTGCCATCAAGGAACTGGAGGAAGAACTGGGCGTGGTGCTGTTTGCACGCACCACGCGCAGCACGCGCTTAACCCGGGCTGGTGCATTGTTCCTGGAGCACGTACGCCGCGTGTTCGCGGCGTTGCAGCAGGCGCGCGATAGTGTCCGTGCGGCCGCTCAAGGTTTTGATGGGCAATTGCGCGTGGCCTTGTCGGATGGCATCACGCCGTCGCGCCTGCCGGCTCTGTTGGCGCTATGCCGCCAGGAGGAACCCGAAGTCGAAATCCGCCTGACCGAAGTGCCGCTGTCGCAGCAGATCAAAGGGCTGCACGATGATCTGTATGACGTGGGCTTTGCCCGTTCCGATGAAGCCGGCGATGGCATAGTTGCCTTGCCTGTCTGGAACGATCCGCTGATGGTGGCTGTTCCCGCGCGCCATCCCTTGCTGGCCCACAAGCGCATCCCGCTGGAAGAAGTGCTGCGCTATCCGCTGGTGCTGTGCGACCCGGTTGCGTGTGAGGGCCATGCGAGACAGGTGGATCGCGTGCTGCGCCGTGCGGACATGGAACCGCTGGTGGCCGAACGAGTGGCGACCTGCGACCTGATGATGGTGCTGGTGTCGGCCGGCTTCGCCCTCGGCTTGACCGGTGCCGCGCACATCGCGGCCAGCCGCGAACAGGGCGTGGTTGCGCGGCCACTTACGGGCCGCTCGCCGCTACTCACGACCTATCTACTGCGCTTGAACACCGAGCCATCGGGAACGCTGGCCCGCTTTATGGAGCGCGTGCAGGCTATCGACTCACCCGAGGCCAACAATCCAACGCCGAATGACGACCACGATTCCCTGGAGGAACCCGAACCATGAAGAAAGCCATTGCGCTCTTATTGGCTGCGGTGCTGACAGGCTGCGGCCCGAAGGATGCGCCAGAGAAGAAAGACGTGCCGAGCGTTGAAGAACTGGCGTCCAATCCCGTGCGTCTCAAGGAACTGCGCCAGCAGTGCAAAACGGATCGCGCCACACTGGGCGACGAGCTGTGCAACCGGGTGGCCGAAGCCACGCGCAAGCGGTTCTATGGCGGCGGCAATACGCCCTACACGCCGCCGGAGAATCCGCCCAAGTTCTGATCGCAGGCGATTCGCCACGAACCCTTAAGTTTTTCGCTCGACACGCCGCAATGCGCCTTCGCTTGCGGCGTTTCTCATTGGCGCGATGCAGACCCAATTCTTTCCAATTACTCGACCTTTCTCCCGATAACGGTCTTTGACCGGCACCGACCCGGCACTGATCCTCACGTCATGCGGCACGTCCTTGTGCCGTTCTCGACCGAGGAATCAGTGCAGGGAAATTGGAGGCCAGTCTATGCAAGGTCAAGGCGTGTTGTTCGGGCAGATCGCCGTCGTGTTCGGAATCGTGATCGCCGGCGTGTGGGGTGCCACGCAATGGACAGCCGCCGCATTGGGTTACCAGCTACGCCTTGGCTCGCCGTGGTTCGACTTCTTCGGCACGCCGGTCTATCACCCCTGGCGGCTGTTCGAGTGGTGGTTCTTCTTCGACGCCTACGCCCCGCAGGTGTTCGACACTGGCGGCATGATCGCGGCGGGCAGCGGCCTGCTGGCAGTGGTGGTTGCCATCGCCATGTCGGTGTGGCGCTCGCGCCAGGCACGCAAGGTGACGACCTACGGTTCGGCGCGCTGGGCCGATGCTGCCGACATTCGCAAGGCTGGGCTGACACAGGCCGCTGGTGTCTTTCTCGGCCAGCATGATGGCCACTACCTGCGCCATGAAGGCCCGGAACACGTCCTGACTTTCGCTCCCACTCGCTCGGGCAAGGGTGTCGGCTTGGTTGTCCCGACATTGTTGTCCTGGCCGGCTTCGGCCGTCATCCATGACATCAAGGGCGAGAACTGGCAGATCACCGCAGGCTGGCGCAGCCGGTTCAGCCACTGCCTGCTGTTCAACCCAACCGATTCGAAGTCGGCAGCCTACAACCCGCTGCTGGAAGTCCGGCGCGGCGCGCATGAGGTGCGCGACGTGCAGAACATCGCGGACATTCTGGTCGATCCCGAAGGTGCGCTGGAGAAGCGCAACCACTGGGAGAAGACTTCGCACGCGCTGCTGGTCGGGGCCATCTTGCATGTGCTGTACGCGGGCGAGGACAAGACCCTGCGCGGCGTCGCCAACTTCCTTTCCGATCCGGCCAGCCCGTTCGAGCTGACCTTGCACAGGATGATGACGACGAAGCACCTGGGCGATGCACCGCACCCGGTTGTCGCGTCCGCTGCGCGCGAAGTGCTGAACAAGTCGGACAACGAACGCTCGGGCGTGTTGAGCACCGCCATGTCGTTCCTCGGCCTGTACCGCGACCCCACCGTGGCGGAAGTGACTTCGCGCTGCGACTGGCGCATCGCCGACCTGATCGCATCCGAGCATCCGGTGTCCCTCTATCTGGTAGTGCCGCCCTCGGACATATCGCGCACCAAACCACTGATCCGGCTGATCCTCAACCAGATCGGCCGGCGGCTCACCGAATCGCTCGACGGCAGCGACGGCATCGAGCGCCGCCACAAGCTGCTGCTGATGCTCGACGAGTTCCCGGCGCTGGGCCGCCTGGACTTCTTCGAGACGGCGCTCGCCTTCATGGCCGGCTACGGCATCCGCAGCTTTCTCATCGCACAGTCGCTCAACCAGATCGACAAAGCCTACGGCCAGAACCATTCGATTCTGGATAACTGCCATGTCCGCGTGACGTTCGCCACCAACGACGAACGCACCGCCAAACGCATTTCCGAAACCTTGGGCACCGCCACCGAACTGCGCGCCCAGCGCAACTATGCCGGGCACAGATTGGCCCCTTGGCTGGGGCACCTGATGGTGTCGCGGCAGGAGACGGCACGGCCGCTGCTGACGCCGGGCGAAGTGATGCAGCTTCCGACCGACGAAGCCGTGGTGATGGTGTCCAGCGTGGCACCGATCAAGGCCAAGAAGCTGCGCTACTACGCCGACGCGAATTTCAAGAACCGCGTTTTGCCGCCGCCCGCGCTCGCGGCCGGGCAGTACGCCGACGCACCACCGGCCCGGCCCGACGACTGGAGCGGCCTGGCGATCCCCGCTGAACCAGCGGCCCCGGCTGCGAGCTTGTCCAGCGATGGAGCAGGCACCGCCGATGACGGCGGCCCGCGCCGCCAGCCGGAGCTATCCGAAGTCGTGGAATACAGCCCCGAACCGCAGCCCGCCGGCAACGACCTGGCGCTGCTCGATGACGACGACGACCTGCCGCTGCCAGGTCTTGCCTCTCTCCCCGGCCAGCTCGACCCGGCCATGCAGCGCACGGCCCGGCTCGCATCGCTGAATCCCAACGACGGAATCGACCTATGAGCCAGTACCGCCTCAACCTGTTCATCCAGCCCGAACATGCCAAGCGCCTAGACGAACTGGCCGCCAAGAAAGGCGTCTCGAAGTCCAGCATCGTGGCCGCCGCCTTGGCGTCCTGGCTGTCGCCGGATGCCGGCGACCAGCGCGAGGCGGCGATTGCCAAGCGCCTTGATCGCCTGTCGCGGCAGGCCGAGCGCCTGGAACGCGACCAGAACGTCGAAATCGAAACGCTGGCGCTGTTCATCCGCTACTTCCTGACCGTCAGCACGCCGATTCCCGAAGCCCATCAGGACGCGGCCCGTGCGCAGGGCAAGGCGCGCTTCGAGCAGTTCGTGGAACAGCTTGGCCGCCACCTGCTGCGCGGCCGCAGCCTGGTGCGCGACGTAGTGGAGGAACTACACCCCGACCCGGTGCGAATGGATGACGCGGCGGCGCTGGCTGAAGCCCAAGAACGTACTGCGGAGCGTGCCTCATGAGCGCCGTTCCGCAAACCCCGCCCGAACGCTCATCCGCTGCGGCTTCGCTGGATCGCCGTATCCAGATGCTGCGCACGGCAATGGGGCCGGTCATCGCCGCCGCGCTGGCCGACCCTGACGTGGTGGAAATCATGCTCAACCCCGACCGCACCCTATGGGTGGATCGGCTGTCGTCGGGCCGCACGCCGCTGGGCGTGGAACTGTCCGAAGACGATGGCGAACGCATCATCCGACTGGTGGCCGCGCACGTCGGCGCGGAAGTGCATCGCGGCCGACCGTTGCTGACCGCCGAGCTGCCCGAAACCGGCGAGCGGTTCGAGGGCATCTTGCCACCGGCTGCGCCTGGCCCGGCCTTCGCGCTGCGCAAGCGCGCCGTGAGCATCATCGGCCTGGATCGCTACGTCGCCGATGGCATCCTGACCACAGGCCAAGCGGACTTCCTGCGCTGCGCCGTGCGCGAGCGCCAGAACATCCTAATCGCCGGGGCGACGAGCAGCGGCAAGACCACGCTGGCGAACGCGCTGCTGGCCGAGATCGCCGCCACGGGCGACCGCGTGCTGGTGCTCGAAGACACCATCGAGCTGCAATGTGCAGCCCGTGACCATGTGCCGTTGCGGACACGCGCGGGCGTCGTGTCCATGACCGAGCTGGTGCGCGCCACGATGCGCCTGCGCCCCGACCGCGTGATCGTCGGCGAAGTGCGCGGCGGCGAAGCCCTGGACTTGGTGAAGGTGTGGGGCACGGGCCACCCCGGCGGCATCGCCACGATCCATGCCGGCTCCGCGCTGGGCGCGCTGCTGCGCATGGAGCAACTGATTCTCGAAGTGGCGGTGAACCCGCCGCGTGCGCTGATCGCCGAGGCGGTCAACGTGGTGATCCACATCGCCGGACGCGGCCGCAAGCGCCGCGTCGAGAGCATCGCCCGTGTCGTTGGCTTCGATGGCGCGGGCTACCGCCTGGCGGACGCGCTGGAAACGCCGTTTCCCGAGCTGACGCCGGTTCCTCTCGCAGCCGATGCCGCTGCGCCTTCCCCGTCCCTTGACCAACCTGGAGAACTGCCATGACGCACGCCCATGCTTTCCGTCTTTCCGTAAATCCGCTTTCCCACCTGTCCAGCCTCGCGCGGCTGCGCAGCCTGGCCCGCCCGGCGGGGCAAGGACTGCTGCTGGCCGCGCTGCTGCTGTTCCTGGCCGGAACGGCGCAGGCCGCCGGTTCCTCGATGCCGTGGGAAGGCCCGCTGCAATCCATTCTGGAGTCGATCCAGGGGCCGGTGGCGCGCATCGTCGCGGTCATCATCATCATCGCCACTGGCTTGGCGCTCGCCTTCGGTGACACGTCGGGCGGATTCCGCAAGCTGATCCAGATCGTGTTCGGCCTGTCTATCGCGTTCGCGGCTTCGAGCTTCTTCCTGTCGTTCTTCAGCTTCTCCGGCGGGGCGGTCGTATGAGCGGGCCGGATAGCTTCGCGGCCGGCTTCGAGGTGCCGCTGCATCGCTCGCTGACCGAGCCGCTTTTGATGGGCGGCGCGCCGCGTACCGTGGCGATTGCCAACGGCACGCTGGCCGCCGCCGTCGGGCTGGGCCTTCAACTCTGGATTCCCGGTGTCGTGCTCTGGATCGTCGGCCATTCGCTGGCCGTGTGGGGCGCGCGCGTGGATCCGCAGTTCATGCAGGTCTTCGCCCGGCACATCAAGCACAAGCCGCTGCTGGACGTGTGAGGGGGATGCCATGCTGAACCTTGCCGAATACCGCCAGCGGCCCGCGCTGCTCGCCGACTGGCTGCCTTGGGCTGGCCTGGTCGCGCCAGGTGTCGTCTTGAACAAGGACGGCAGCTTTCAGCGCACAGCCCGTTTCCGTGGCCCCGACCTCGACAGCGCCACGCAAGGCGAGCTGATCGCCACCACGGCGCGGCTGAACAACGCACTGCGCCGGCTGGGTTCGGGCTGGGCGCTGTTCGTGGAAGCCGAGCGCCGGCCAGCGGCGGACTATCCGCATTCCGACTTCCCCGAACCGCTGTCGTGGCTGGTGGACGAGGAGCGCCGCGCCGCCTTCGAGGAATCGGGCAACCACTTCGAGAGCACCTATCACCTGACGCTGACCTATCTGCCGCCGGAGGAATCCCGCGCCCGCGCGGCCAAGCTGCTCTACGAGCACGCGCCGGGCGAGGGCGTGGACTGGCGCGGCCGGCTCGACGCCTTCGTGGCGGAAACCAATCGCGTGTTCGACCTGCTCGATGGCGTGATGCCCGAAATCGGCTGGCTCGATGACGCGCAGACACTGACCTACCTGCACGCCACGGTTTCGACGCGACGCTATCGCATTGGCGTGCCCGAGGTGCCATTCCACCTCGACGCGCTGCTGGCCGACTCCGCCTTGGTCGGTGGCCTCGCGCCCATGCTGGGCGACCAGCATCTGCGCGTGGTGTCGGTGCGGGGATTCCCGACTTCGACCTGGCCGGGCCTGCTGGACGACCTCAACCGCCTGGGCTTTGCCTATCGCTGGAGTACCCGGTTTCTCTGCCTCGACAAAGCCGAGGCGGAAAAGGAGCTGGGCCGCCTGCGTCGCCAATGGTTTGCGAAACGGAAGAACGTCATTGCGCTGCTGCGCGAAACCATCTTCCAGCAGGAATCGCCTCTGGTGGACACGGATGCCAGCAACAAGGCGGCCGACGCGGACGCCGCCTTGCAGGAGCTGGGCAGCGATCAAGTGGCCTTCGGCTACCTGACGGCCACCGTCACCGTGATGGACACCGATGCCGCTGCGGCCGACGAAAAGCTGCGCATGGTGGAGCGCGTCATCCAGGGTCGGGGCTTCGTGACCATCCCCGAAACCTTGAATGCAGTCGATGCGTGGCTGTCGTCCATACCGGGCAACGCCTATGCCAACGTGCGCCAGCCCATCGTCTCGACGCTGAACCTGGCGCACATGATGCCGGTATCCGCCGTGTGGGCCGGGCCGGAGAAAAATGCTCACCTCGACGGCCCGCCGCTGATCGTCACGCGCACCGATGGCGCGACGCCGTTCCGGCTGGTGACGCACATCGGCGACGTGGGGCACACGCTGGTCGCTGGCCCGACCGGCATGGGCAAGTCCGTTTTGCTGGCGATGCTGGCCTTGCAGTTCCGTCGCTACTTCGGTTCGCGCATCTTCGCCTTCGACATGGGACGATCCATGCGGGCGACGGTGCTGGGCCTGGGCGGTGAACACTACGACCTCGGCGCGGATGGCGGCATTGCCTTTCAGCCACTGGCACGGATCGACCGCGTGGGTTATCGCACCTGGGCCGCCGAATGGGTGGAAGGCCGCCTGCTGCACGAAGGCGTGACCGTCGGCCCGGATGAGAAGGCGGCCATCTGGTCGGCGCTCGGCAGTCTGGCCGGTGCGCCGGTGGAACAGCGCACCATGACCGGCCTTTCGGTGCTGCTGCAATCGAACGCGCTGCGCCAGGCCCTGTCGCCCTATGTGCTCGGCGGCGCGCACGGCAAGCTGCTGGATGCCGACCGCGATCGGCTCGGCAGCGGCGACGTGCAGGGCTTCGAGATGGAAGAACTGATGCACAGCCCCGCCGCCGTGCAGGCGGTGCTGCGCTACCTGTTCGCCCGCTTCGATGCGCGTTTCGACGGTGCGCCCACGCTGCTGATCCTCGATGAAGCCTGGCTGTTCCTCGATGAACCGTCGTTCGCCGCCCGCATCCGGCAATGGCTCAAGACGCTGCGCAAGAAGAACGTCAGCGTCATTTTCGCCACGCAATCGCTGGCCGACATCAAGGATTCGAGCATTGCCCCGGCGGTGATCGAAAGCTGCGCCAGTCGGATTTTTCTCCCTAACCCGCAGGCGACCGAGCCGCAGATTCGCACGATCTACGAAGGCTTCGGGCTGAACTCGCGGCAAATCGAAATCGTCGCTACCGCGCAGCCCAAGCGTGATTACTACTACCAGTCGAGCCTCGGCAATCGACTGTTCGACCTCGACCTGGGACCAGCCGCGCTCGCCTTCGCGGGCGCATCCACACCGCAAGACCAACGCGACATCGACTGCGTGCTGACGCAGGACGGCGCTCCCGGCTTCGCCGGTGCGTGGCTGCGCCATCGCGGCCTCAATTGGGCTGCCGATCTGCTGCCTTCTTCCCCCGCTTTTCAACTACCGGAGGTTTCACCATGAAAACCCAACCCCGTTTGCTGTCCGTCTCGCTCGCCGCAGTGCTGTCGGTGTCACTGTTGTCCGTTCAGCCTGCGTCTGCGCTGACGGTGTTCGACCCGTCCAACTTCGTGCAGAACACACTGACTGCCGTTCGCACCCTGGAGCAGATCAACAACCAGATCAACCAGCTTCAAAACGAAGCACAGATGCTGATGAACCAGGCGCGCAATCTGGCGAAGCTGGACTTCAACATCGTCAACCGGCTGCGCTCGACGCTCGCCACCACCGAACGCCTGATCGCCGAGGCGCAAGGGCTGGCTTTTGATGTGCAGAACATGGATGCCACGTTCTCGCGCCTGTACCCGGAGCAGTACGCCGCCACCATCAGCGGCGACCAGATGCTGCGCGATGCGCAGGAGCGCTGGAAAAACACGCTGAACGGCCTGCACACCGCGATGCGGATGCAGGCGCAGGTGTCGCAGAACCTGGCCCAAGACGAAAGCGCACTGGCCGACCTCGTGAGCCAAAGCCAATCGGCCACCGGCGCACTGCAAGCCATGCAGGCAACGAACCAGCTTCTCGCCTTGCAGGCCAAGCAGTCCATCCAGGCCCAGCAGCTCCAGATCACGCAAGACCGGGCGGCCTCGCTGGAGCTGGCGCGGCAGGCGGCGGCGGTGGAACGCGGGCGCGAAGTGACCCGGCGCTTTCTGGGCAGCGGCACGCCGTACACGCCCGAGCGCGTGAATTTCTACGGGAACTGACGAGGGGCTGCCATGAACAACGTGACGGTCATTGATCGCTTCCTCGATACCTTCTCGCGCTACATCGACTCGGGCTTTGGACTGTTGCAGGGCGAAGTGGCGTTCCTGACCGCCACGCTGATCGTCATCGACATGACGATTGCCGGGCTGTACTGGGCGATGAGCCACGCCACTGGCCAGGGCGAGGACGTGATCGCCAAGCTGCTGCGCAAGGTGCTCTACGTCGGTGCCTTCGCCTACATCCTCAACAACTTCAACTGGCTGGCCGGCATCGTGTTCCGCTCCTTTGCCGGACTGGGTCTGACCGCATCCGGCTCGACCCTGACGATGGAGAACTTCCTTCAGCCGGGCCGATTGGCCAAAACAGGCATTGACGCGGCTGCGCCGCTTCTTGACCAGATCAGCGACATGGCGGGCTTCCCCGAAGTGTTCGTGAACATGACGCCCATCGTGGTCATGTTCCTGGCCTGGGCGATGGTGATCCTGTGTTTCTTCGTGCTGGCGATCCAGCTTTTTATCACCCTGATCGAATTCAAGCTGACCACGCTCGCGGGCTTCGTGCTGGTGCCGTTCGCGCTGTGGAACAAGACCAGCTTTCTGGCCGAAAAGGTGCTGGGCAATGTGGTGTCGTCGGGCATCAAGGTGCTGGTGCTGGCGGTGATCGTCGGCATTGGCTCTGGCCTGTTTGCTCAGTTCCAGGTGCATCCGGCCGAACCCTCCATTGACCATGCGCTGGTCATCATGCTGGCCGCGCTGACGCTACTGGCGCTGGGGATCTTCGGGCCGGGTATTGCTACCGGGCTGGTATCCGGTGCGCCGCAGTTGGGGGCTGGCGCCATGGCCGGTGCGGCCATTGGCGCAGCAGGAGCGGCGGTTGCCGTGGGGGCTGCCGCCACAGGGGTAGGAGGTGCCGTGATGGCCGGGGCAAGGATGGCACCGGCTGCTGCCAAGCTCGCAGGCGCTGGTGCGCGGGCCGCCACCTCAGCGGCTGGCAGCGCCAAGTCGGCATTTCAAGCCGGTTCCGCTGCTGCGGGCGGCGGTGCCAAAGGCGCGATGGCGGGATTGGGCAATGTTGCCAAGAGTGGTGCGCAAGCGGCTGGACAACGCGCCAGTGCAGGCATCAAGTCAGCGGCAGCGAAGACGACTGCACCTTTCAAGGCAGGCTGGCAAGGCTCTAGCACAGATGGCGGCTCAGGTAGTAGCGCTGCAGCTTCCGGGCAAGCCGCCTCTGACGAAGCCAACTCTCAGAAGCAAGAACAACCCGGCTGGGCCAAGCGCCTGCATCGCCGACAACAACTCACCCAGGCCACTACGACTGCCGCGCACACGCTGCGCGGTGGCGACGGTGGTGGTTCGGGCCAAGGCCCAAGCCTGCGGGATTCCGATAGCTGATTTTCAAGGAGAACTCCATGCGATTCAAACGACCGCAGGTGCGCTATGCCGATACGCCGCAGCCTGCCACCCCGTATCAAGCCGCAGCCCAGGTGTGGGACGAGCGCATCGGCTCGGCCCGCGTGCAGGCGAAGAACTGGCGGCTGATGGCCTTTGGCTGCCTGGTGCTCGCGCTGGTGATGGCCGGTGGCCTGGTGTGGCGCTCGGCCCAATCCATCGTCACGCCCTATGTCATCGAGGTCGATCAGTCCGGCCAGGTGCGCACTGTGGGTGAAGCGGCCACGCCGTACCGGCCCACCGATGCGCAGACGGCGCACCACATCGCGCGTTTCGTGACGCTGGTGCGCTCGCTGTCCATCGACCCCATTGTCGTGCGCCAGAACTGGCTCGATGCCTACGACTACACCACCGACCGGGGCGCGGCGGTGCTCAACGACTATGCGCGGGTGAATGACCCGTTCGCCCGCATCGGCAAGGAATCGGTGACGGTGCAGATCACCAGTGTGGTTCGCGCCAGCGATGCATCGTTCAACGTGCGCTGGACGGAACGCCGCTACGTCAATGGCGCGGCTGCTGGCCTGGAGAGATGGACGGCGGTGGTGTCCATCGTGCAGCAGACCCCGCGCACCGAAGAGCGTCTGCGCCGCAACCCGCTAGGCATCTACGTCAATGGCCTGTCGTGGAGCCGTGAACTGGATTCTTCTGAAGGAGTGAAGCCATGAATGCACGTATCCGTAAAACCGCATTGCCGGTGATCCTGCTGGCATCGACTGTTCTGTTTGCGGGCTGCGCCACGCAGGGCAAACCGCCGCCGGTGATCTCGCTCGATGAGCCGGTGCAGGCCCAGCCACTGCCCGAGCCGCCCAAGCCCATCGAAGTGGTGGCAGTGCCCGAGCCGTTGGCATTGCCCGCACAGTTGAAGCCGCTGCCGGACGTTGATGCGGCCCCGACCACGCCGGAGCCTGCCGACGAGAAGGTGCGCGTCTCGCGTGCCAATGCTGAAGCACGGATCGCGCCGACCCGTGAGGGCTACGTCAATGCGATCCAGGTCTGGCCTTTCACCGATGGCGCGCTGTACCAGGTCTATGCGTCCGTGGGCCGCGTGACGGTGATCGCGCTCCAACCCGGTGAGGAACTGGTGACGGTCGCTGCGGGTGACACAGTGCGCTGGATCGTGGGCGACACCTCCAGCGGCAGCGGGGCCGATCTGCGCGTCAATGTATTGGTGAAGCCTATCTGCTCTGGCCTGAAAACCAATCTGGTCATCACCACCAGCCGCCGCACCTATCTGCTGGAACTGACTTCGACCGACAAGGCGTGGATGGCCTCAGTGTCCTGGGACTACCCGAAGGATCGGATGCTGGCCTTGCAGCGCCAGGCGCAGGCGGCCAGCGCCGCCGCGCCGGTCGATGTGGGCCTGTCTTTGGAGAGCATCCGGTTTCGCTATGCGGTCAGCGGCAGCAATCCGCCGTGGAAACCGCTGCGCGCCTTCGATGACGGTGAGAAGGTCTATATCCAGTTCCCGGCAGGCATCGCCCAGGGCGAGCTGCCCCCGCTGTTTGTCATCGGCGCGCAGGGCGACGGGCAACTGGTGAATTATCGCTTCCGCTCGCCGTACTACATCGTGGATCGCCTGTTCGGTGCTGCCGAACTGCGTCTGGGAGCCGACAAGGGCGACGTAGTGCGCATCGAGCGCACGGATGGCGTCGCCGGGAGGAACTGAGCATGAGCCAGGACGACATTCCCGACCTTGCCACGCCGCAGGCGGACAAGGTGGCTCCCGAGGCGGTGGCGCTACGCGCCCACCCGCGCCCGGTTACGCGCTTGAACCGGCGCACGCTGGCCATCCTCGCTGGTGGCTTGTCGGTCGGCGTGATGGGCGCACTGATCTGGTCGCTGCAACCGCAGCAACGCGGCGCAGGCGAATCCACCGAGCTGTACAACGTGGATCGCGTGTCCAAGTCGGAAGGGCTGGATGCACTGCCGACGGATTACTCAAAGCTGCCAGCGCTGCCGCCAGATGTGCCGGAGCTGGGGCCACCGCTGCCGGGTGATCTGGGGCCAGCCATCGTCAATTCGCAACAGCCGGTCGCCGCTACCTATGCCGCGCCCGGCTACGACCCCAACGATGCGCTGCGCAAGGAGGAAGAAGCGGCTGCAGCTTCGTCGGTATTCTTCCGCACCGGCTCCCCGCAGGCTGCGCCCGTGGCGCAGTCACAAGTCGCTGCCGCACCGGGTTTTGCCGCCGATGCTGCTTTCGATCCGCTGGCCGGTGGCCCGGCCTCGACGGCGGCACAACCTGCCGATCCGACTGCCGTGCAGAACCGGCAAGACCAGAAAGCGGCATTCCTGGCTGGCGGTTCTACAGAAACCCGTAATTCCGGCAATCTGCAAATGCCCACCTCGCCGTATCAGGTGATGGCCGGAACGGTCATTGCCGGGGCACTGGTCACGGGCATCAAGTCCGACCTGCCGGGCGACGTGATCGCCACGGTGACGGAACCGATCTATGACACGGCCACTGGCAAGTTCCTGCTGATCCCGCAGGGGTCGCGCATCCTGGGCAAGTACAACAGCCAGGTCAGCTATGGGCAGAGCCGCGTGCAGGTGGTGTGGAACCGCATCATCCTGCCCGATACGTCTTCACTCACGCTCGACAATTTGGTCGGTACTGATCCAGCAGGCTATGCCGGTCTGGAAGACGATGTGGACTGGCATTGGGATCGGATCTTTGCAGGTGCCATCATGACCACGCTGCTGGGCGTGGGAGCCGAACTGGCTGCACCCGAGAACCGCCAGGATGGTGACCGCGTCATCATCGCCGGGCGCGACAGCTTGCAGGACACTGTGAACCAGGTCGGCCAGGAAGTGACCCGGCGCAACCTCAACATCCAGCCCACGCTGACGATCCGGCCTGGAATGCCGGTGCGTATCGTGATCGGCCGGGATTTGGTACTTCGCCCGTACCAGCCGCTGTTCTTCAATAAGGGGACTTCTCGATGAGCACAACCAAAAAGCTGCGGCTCGGGCCGCTGCCCAAGACCGAAAACGTCAAACTGACCTTCACTTGCCCGGCAGGCCTGAAAGCAAACCTCGACCGCTACGCCGCGTTGCACGCGCAGGCGTATGGCGAGGCGGTCGATGCCGTGACCCTGATCCCGCACATGCTGGAGGCATTCATGGCAGGAGATCGGGGATTCAAGAAAGGAATCAAGCCATAAGGTAGCCCAACACCGAGCATTCACGATAAACTGAACGCATCTATGACCAAGAGGAAGCATTGGAGCGAGAAGACCGATAGTTCTATCAGCCTGACGTATCAACAGATTCAGAAGACCGAGAGAACCGTCCGAATGCTGGGTGAGATTCCCACTAACAACAAGCACCGTCCCGTAACCAACGCACAACAAACCAAGGAGGTAACTATGAAGAAAACAAACTTCAAACTTAGTTTCGTGGCAAGTTGGGCTGTGGCACTGTCGGTCTTCGTTGGCGCTGGAGGTGCACAGTACATCTGTGCTCGATCCAATGCTTCTTCCTGTTGACATCTTGGGCTTCGGCCCACTGTTGACCTGAAAGAACGCGCAGCTCAACGCTGCGCGTTCTTCATTCTAGAGGGATGGCGTCCTACTGGGCGATATTCAGCAAAAAAGTCTGCCGTCTGCTGGCAACCGTCCCCGATGCAGTACGACTTGGCCCACTACCCCGACGCTCCCATGTGGCTCCTAGCCTACACTTCGGTCGCCCTGAAAAGCAATGCGAAATAGAGCTAACCCCCTGTCTCGTTTAAGCTTTTAGCTTCTTGGTGATTTTCAGAATGAGCTTGACACCAGCCATTTTTTATGCCCGGGACAATGGGAGGCTCATGCTCCAACTGTTGTTGCGCACACCGACGCCGCGCACACCGGCACCTTTGCGTTGCGCGCGAATCAAGCCGATACTCGGCGGAGGGAATCCACAGTCACATAGCAGGAACGAAAATCGCGGACTGTGATGCATTCCTAGGTATTCTTGTCCCAATGGAATTGAACGACCCGACATGCCTCCCGAGCTGACAGCTGCCCTGGCGCTCTGCCGCAACCTGCCTTCGCCACCCGGTATTGCCCTGCGCATCATCGAACTGGCACAGGACCCGGAAGCGGACATCGCCACCGCCGCCGACATCATCGCCATCGACATGGCGCTGAGCGCTCGCATGCTGCGCATCGCCAATTCGCCGCTGTACGCCAGTCGTCGCCGCATCGAGAACCTCGGCCAGGCACTGACCATGCTCGGCCTGAATGCCACGATCAGCCTTGCCCTGGGCTTCACCGTCACCCAGGGCCTGACCGGCGGCGCCGGTGCCGACCACGACCTGCGCCAGCGCGCGTGGAAGCGCAGCATTCTCAGCGCACTGGCCGCCAGCCAGCTGGGCCAGGCCCGTGGCCTGCGCCGCCTGGAGGAACTGATGCTGGCCGGGCTGCTGCAGGACCTGGGCGTGCTGTGCCTGGCCCAGGCCGAATCGGAGCGCTACCTGCCGCTGCTGCGCGAAGCCCGTGACAACACGGACCTGGTTGCCCGCGAGCGCGACGCGCTCGGCTGCAGCCACGCCGATGTCGGCGCCTGGGTGGCCGAGCAATGGGGCCTGCCGCGCTATCTGGTGGAGAGCATCAGCCACAGCGAGGACGACGACGCTGCCAATTCGCCGTTCCAGGCCTGCGTGCAGCTGTCCGGCGCTGTCGCCGACATCTGGCTGGACGAAGATGCCGATGCCGCCCGCGAGCGCGCCCTGCACCAGGTGCATGACCGGCTGGAACTCGACAGCGCCCGTTTCGACCAGGTGCTGACCCGCATCAGCGAGGCCCTGCCGGACATCGCCAGCCTGTTCGAGGCAGGGCTGAACTCGCCCTCGCGGGTCCGTGAGCTGATCGACCACGCGCAGGAACTGGCCACCCTGCGCAACCTGCGCGAGCTGCAGGATGCCGACCAGGCGCGCCGCCGCGCCGACGAATTCGAGGCGCGGGCCAAGCGCCTGGCCGACCAGGCCCACCGCGACGCCCTGACCGGCGTGCTCAACCGCCGCCAGCTGGAGGCGGTGCTGGAGCAGGAGTTCCTGCGCGCCGGGCGCCAGGGCTGGCCGCTGTCGGTGGCCTTCATCGACCTGGACGACTTCAAGAAGATCAACGATGCCCACGGTCACCTGACCGGCGACGAGGTGCTGCGCGCCTTTGCCGGCAAGCTGCAGGGCCAGCTGCGCAACAGCGACACCGTGGCCCGCTTCGGCGGCGAGGAATTCGTCGCGCTGCTGCCCAATACCAGCGAAAGCGTGGCCCTGGACGTGATCCGCCGGGTACTGGCCAACATCGTCGCCACGCCGATGGCCGAGCTGGAGGGAGGTCCGTTGTTCGTCACCTTCTCCGCCGGCGTGGCCACCCAGGGCGGCTACGAGCGCTTTGCCGACGTGCAGGACCTGCTGCGTGCCGCCGACGATGTGCTGTACCGATCGAAGAACCTGGGCCGCAACCGGGTGATCGCCCGCTCCCCAGGCGCCCTCGGCCACGACAAGCTTTCAGCCACCGCCGGCGCCGAACTGGGCTGAACGGGACGCCCCGCGTGACCGGGGCGGATGGCAGGATTTTGCGCCGCAGTGCACAAAACACTTTGGCCCGACGCCGCATGCGCGTAGAATCGCCCGCGATTTCCACGCACCCGAGGTCCCTATGTCCAAGCTCGCCTATCGCCGCATCCTTCTGAAACTGTCCGGGGAGGCGCTGATGGGAGATGAGGACTACGGCATCGACCCGAAGATCATCAACCGCCTGGCCCGTGAGGTCATCGAAGCCCAGCAGGCAGGCGCCGAAGTTGCACTGGTGATCGGCGGCGGCAACATCTTCCGCGGCGCCGGCCTGGCCGCTGGCGGCATGGACCGGGTCACCGGCGACCAGATGGGCATGCTGGCCACGGTCATCAACGCTCTGGCCATGCAGGACGCCTTGGAAAAGCTGGGCGCCAAGGCCCGGGTGATGAGCGCGATCAAGATCAACGACGTGTGCGAGGACTACATCCGGCGCCGCGCCATCCGCCACCTGGAAAAGGGCCGCCTGGTGATCTTCGCCGCCGGCGTCGGCAGCCCGTTCTTCACCACCGACTCCGGTGCCGCCCTGCGCGCGATCGAGATCGGCGCCGACCTGCTGCTGAAGGCGACCAAGGTTGACGGCGTATACGACAAGGACCCGAACAAGCACAGCGACGCGGTCCGCTTCGACAGCCTGAGCTACGACGAAGTGATCCGCCGTGGCCTGGAAGTGATGGATACCGCCGCCTTCGCACTGGCCCGCGACAGCGACCTGCCGATGCGCGTGTTCGACATGGGCCAGCCGGGCGAGCTGCTGAAGATCCTCAGCGGCGAGAACATCGGCACCCTGGTCCAGGGCCGCGACCCGGCCTGAGCCTGAGTGCCAGGCGAGCTCCGGGCCGATTCAGGCCCGGCAGCGTCCCGTATTCGCCTATAATCGCCCGATTCCAGTTACACCCAGGACCGGGCGATGCTCAACGACATCAAGAACAACGCGCAGACGCGCATGGCCAAGAGCATCGACGCTCTGAAGCACACCCTCACCTCGATCCGCACCGGCCGCGCCACCCCGGCCCTGCTGGACCGCGTCACGGTCAGCGCCTATGGCAACGCCAGCACCCCGCTGAACCAGGTCGCATCGATCTCCAACGCCGACGCCCACTCGCTGCTCGTCACGCCGTTCGACAAGAGCATGATCAAGGAGATCGAAAAGGGTCTCTACAACGCCGAGTTCACCCCGAACACGCTGGGCACCGCGATCCGCATCAACATGCCGCCGCCGACCGAAGAGCGCCGCAAGGAGCTGGTCAAGCAGGTGCAGAAGGAAGGGGAAGGCGCCAAGATCGCGATCCGCAACATCCGTCAGGACGCGAACAAGGAAATCGCCAAGCTGGTCAAGGACAAGGCGATCAGCGAAGACGAGAAGAAGCGCGGTGAAGACGACATCCAGAAGTTGACCGACACCCACATCAAGGACGTCGACAAGGTCGTTGCCGACAAGGAAAAAGAACTGCTGTCGGTCTGAAGTCGATGCCTTCAGTCCCACCTCCATTGCCGGCCGCCCTGCCCCGCCACATTGCCATCATCATGGATGGCAATGGGCGCTGGGCACAGCAGCGCCGTCGTCCGCGCGTGATCGGCCACCGGGCCGGCGCGCGTGCGGTCAACCGCACCATCGAGCGCTGCCTTGAGCTGGGTATTCCGGCGCTGACCCTGTTCGCGTTCTCCAGCGAAAACTGGGGCCGGCCGCAGGAAGAAGTCGATGCGTTGATGAAGCTGTTCCTCGGCGCGCTCGACCGCGAAGTGGACGAGTTGCATCGGCGTGGCGTGCGCGTGCGCTTCATCGGCGAGCGCGAACGCTTCGGCGCCGGGCTGGTCAGCCGCATGCAGCTGGCCGAGCAGCGCACCGCGGACAACACCACCCTGACCCTGTCGATCGCCGCCAGCTACGGTGGCCGCCAGGACATCACCCGCGCCGCGCGCGCACTGGCCGCCGAGGTCGCCGCCGGCCGCCTGCTGCCCGAACAGATCGACGAATCGCTGCTGGGCAGCCAGGTCGCCCTGGCCGACCTGCCGCCACCGGACCTGTTCATCCGCACCGGTGGCGACACCCGCATCAGCAACTTCCTGCTGTGGCAGCTGGCGTACACCGAGCTGTGGTTCACCGAGGCGCTGTGGCCGGACTTCGATCCCGCTCTGCTGCAGCAGGCGCTGGACGCCTATGGCAGCCGTGAGCGTCGTTTCGGCCTGACCAGCGCCCAGATCGCCGCACTGGCCACCGAGACTTCCAGCCCATGACCAAGACCCGAGTCCTTGCCGCGCTGATCATGGCGCCGGTCGCCATTGCCGCGATCCTGCTGCTGCCGACCCAATGGTTGGCAGCGGCGGCGGCGGCGGTGCTGCTGATCGGCCTGTGGGAGTGGCTGAAGCTGGCCGGCATCGAAGACACCCTGGCACGCACCGTGCTGCTGGTGCTGAACCTGCTGCTGATGGTGCTGCTGGTCTGGGCCGATGGCAGCACGCTGGTGCTGTTCCAGATAACCACCCTGGCCGGCGTCGCCTGGTGGTTGGCGGCGCTGGTCTGGCTTCGCTTCTTCAATTTCGGCGCGCAACCGTCGGCACCCTCGCGCATCGTGAAGATGCTGGCCGGTACGCTGGCCATCGTTCCGGCCTGGGCCGCGCTGGTGCTGATCCATGCTGGCGGCGATCCGCCGGGCAAGCAGGGCCACCTGTGGCTGCTGGCTGCCCTGGCACTGGTCTGGGCGGCCGATTCGGGCGCCTATTTCGCCGGCCGTCACTTCGGCAAGCACAAGCTGGCCCCGCGCATCAGCCCCAACAAGACATGGGAAGGCCTGTTCGGCGGCCTGCTGGCCGGTGTCGCCGTGGCCGTCGGCCTGGGCTGGCTGGCCGGCATCGATACCGCACATCTGCCGGGCCTGCTGATCACCTCGGTGGTGGCCGTGTTCGCCTCGGTACTGGGTGATCTGTTTGAAAGCCTGATCAAGCGTCACGCCGGCGCCAAGGACTCGGGCCACCTGATTCCGGGCCATGGCGGCGTGCTCGACCGTGTCGACGGCGTCCTGGCTGCGGTGCCGGTGTTCGCACTCGGCAAGGAAATCTTCGGGTTCTGACCATGAATGCTGTCGCAGACCTGCGCCGGGTCGCCGTGTTCGGCGCCACCGGCTCGATCGGTGCCTCCACGCTGGACGTGATCGCCCGCCACCCGCAGCGCTATCAGGCCACCGTGCTGGCCGCCGGCCGCCAGGTGCAGGCGCTGCTGGCGCTGTGCCGCCAGCACAATCCCGCGCACGCGGTGATCGCCGACGCATCACTGTTCGCCGAGCTGCGCGACGGTCTGCGCGATGCCGGACTGGCCACCGAGGCGCATGCCGGCCATGCCGCGCTGGACCAGCTGGCCGCGAGCGATGCCTGCGACACCGTAGTCGCCGCCATCGTCGGTGCGGCCGGGCTGTCTTCCACCCTGGCCGCGGCCGCCGCGGGCAAGCGCATCCTGCTGGCCAACAAGGAATCGCTGGTGCTGGCCGGTGAGCTGCTGACCCGCACTGCCGAACGTGCCGGCGCCGAAATCATCCCGATCGACAGCGAACACAGCGCGATCTTCCAGTGCCTGCGCTCGCGCGACGCCAGCATTGACGGTGCCGGTGTGCGCCGCATCCTGCTGACCGCCTCCGGTGGCCCGTTCCGCGGCCGCAGCCGGGCCGCGCTGGCCCAGGTCACCCCGACCCAGGCCGTGGCCCACCCGAAATGGTCGATGGGCCCGAAGATCTCGGTCGATTCGGCGACGTTGATGAACAAGGGCCTGGAAGTGATCGAGGCCCACCACCTGTTCGGCATCCCCGGTGAGCGCATCGACGTGCTGGTGCATCCGCAGAGCCTGGTCCACTCGCTGGTCGAGTTCGTGGACGGTTCGACCCTGGCGCAGATGGGCCTGCCGGACATGCGCACCACCCTGGCCGTTGGCCTGGGCTGGCCACAACGCATCGAATCGGGCGTGGCGGGGCTGGACCTGCTGGCCCAGGGCCGTCTGGATTTCGAGGCCCCCGACACTGACGCGTTCCCCTGCCTGGCCCTCGCCTGGCAGGCGATGCAGGCCGGTGGCACCGCGCCGGCGGTGCTGAACGCTGCCAATGAAGAGGCCGTTTCAGCGTTTCTTCAGGGCCGGATCGGTTTCCTGACCATCCCGGAACTGGTTGCTAACGCTCTTTCAACACTGCCGACCCAGCCAGCCGATACACTGGAGGTCCTGTTGTCCGCCGACCAGCGGGCACGCCAGCTCACCCTGAACGCCATCGACGCCGCCTGAACGACCGCCTCGCACACGCATGACGACGCCGCCCCTGCCCGCCACTGTGAGCCTGCATGACTGACTTCATCGGATCGGTCTGGTGGATGATCGTCAGCCTCGGGCTGCTGGTCACGTTCCACGAGTTCGGGCATTACTGGGTCGGGCGCCTGTGCGGGGTCAAGATCCTGCGCTTCTCGGTCGGCTTCGGCCGGCCGCTGTGGTCGCGCCGGGACAAGCACGGTACCGAGTTCGCCATCGCCGCCATCCCGCTGGGCGGTTATGTGAAATTCCTCGACGAACGTGAAGTCGAAGTCCACCCGCACGAGCGCGGCCAGGCCTTCAACCACAAGACCGTCTGGCAGCGCATCGCCATCGTCGCCGCCGGACCGATCGCCAACCTGCTGCTGTGCATCCTGCTGCTGTGGGCGATGTTCGTGATCGGCAAGCAGGATTATTCGCCGACCATCGGCCGTGTCAGCGGCATCGCCGCCAGCGCCGGCCTGACCAGCGGCGACCGCGTGCTGCGCGTGGACGAGCGCCCGGTGGTTACCCTCGGCGAGGCCAGCATGGCGCTGACCGCCGCAGCGATGGACCGCCGCGACGTGAAGCTGGAAGTGCTGGACCCGGCCGATCAGGTGCGCGTGCGCACCCTGCCGCTGTCGCAGCTGCCCCCCGGTTTCGATGAACGACGCGTGCCGATCCTGGCTGGCCTTTACTGGCAGTCGTGGCTGCAACCGGCACGGGTCGATTCGCTCACCGCGGACTCCGTGGTGGCCGGGCAGCTGCAGCCGGGCGATCTGATCGTGGCGATCGACGGCCAGCGCATCGACGGTGCCGACCAGGTCATCGGCGAGATCCAGACGCTGGGCCGCGCTGGCGGCCCGGGCATGATCGAGGTCCTGCGGGGCGGCGAACGCCTGGCGCTGGAAGTCACCCCGCGCCAGGGCAAGGATTCCAGGGGCGAGCCGATCTGGCAGATCGGCGTGCAGTTCCCGACCTCGTTCAGCCCGCCCTATGACACCCTGCTGCGCTATGGCCCGCTCGACGCGGTCACCGTGGCCGTGCGCGAAACAGGCCGCCTGGCGGCCGATTCGCTGGGCATGATGGGCCGCATCGTCACCGGCAAAGCCTCGCTGCAGAACGTTTCCGGACCAGTGACCATCGCCCGCGTGGCCAATGTTTCAGCCAAACGCGGCCTGGACTGGTTCCTGCAGTTCCTTGCCCTGCTGTCACTCAGCCTGTGCATCATCAACCTGTTGCCGATCCCGATCTTGGACGGCGGCCACCTGCTGTATTACCTTATCGAGTTGGTCAAGGGCAGCCCGCTGAGCGAGCGTGCCATCGCCGCCGGCCAGTACATCGGCTTGGCGTTGCTGGCCGGGTTGATGGGGTTGGCGTTCTACAACGACATCCTCGGCCTGGTCCCGCGATGAACTTTTCCATGTTGTTGCCGTCTACAGCGTCGGCATCCCGCACCAACGAAATCGACCTTCCTACCGGACGTGACATGACGCGACTCCCCAATCGCCGCCTGCTGGCCCTCGCCCTCGCCGCCGTCACCGGCGCTCCCGCCCTGGCCCAGGCAGCCGAGCCCTTCACTGTCAGCGACATCCGCGTGGATGGCCTGCAGCGCATCAGCTCGGGCACGGTATTCACCTACCTGCCGGTGGAGCGTGGCGAGACGGTCACCGACAACAAGGTCGGCGAGACCATCCGCGCCCTGTACAAGACCGGCTTCTTCGAAGACGTGCAGCTGGACCGCCAGGGCAGCATCCTGGTGGTGACCGTCAAGGAACGCCCGGCGATCAACAAGCTGACCGTGACCGGCAATAAGGACATCAAGTCCGAACAGCTGCTCAAGGGCCTGTCCGACATCGGCCTGACCGAGGGCGGCACCTTCGATCGCCTGAGCCTGGACCGCGTGACCCAGGAACTGCGCCGCCAGTACAACGACCGCGGCAAGTACAACGTCGAGATCACCCCGACGGTGAGCCCGCTGGACCGCAACCGCGTGGACATCGCGATCGCGATCAAGGAAGGCAAGGCGGCCAAGATCCGTCACGTCAACCTGGTCGGCACCGAGAAGTTCGAGAGCAAGGACATCCTGGAGACCTGGGAGTCCAAGGAGCACAACTGGGCGTCGTGGTACCGCCGTGACGACCAGTACTCCAAGGAAAAGCTGTCCGGCGACCTGGAAAAACTCAATTCCTGGTACCTCGACCGCGGCTATGTCGACTTCAGCATTGATTCGACCCAGGTGTCGATCAGCCCCGACAAGCGCGACATGTTCCTCACCGCCGGCGTGACCGAAGGTGCGCAGTACAAGATCTCCGAGATCAAGGTCAGCGGCGACACGATCCTCCCGCAGGAGGACGTCGAGCGCATGGTGATCCAGAAGTCCGGCGACACGTTCTCGCGTGCGCTGCTGGAATTCAGCTCGGACACCATCACCAACTCGCTGTCCAACATCGGCTATGCGTTCGCCAAGGTGAACCCGATCCCGACCACCAACCGCCCCGAGCAGACCGTGGCGATCAACATGCAGGTCGTGCCCGGCCCTCGCGTGTCGGTGCGTCGCATCCTGTTCCGTGGCAACACACGTACGTCCGACGAAGTGATGCGTCGCGAAATGCGCCAGTTCGAGAACAGCTGGTACTCGCAGGCCGCGATCGACCGCTCCAAGATCCGCCTGCAGCGCCTGGGCTACTTCGAGTCGGTGGACGTGGAAACCCCGGCCGTCAGCGGCAGCAACGACCAGGTTGACGTCGTCTACAACGTCAAGGAAACCACGTCCGGCAGCTTCGTGTTCGGCCTGGGCTACTCGCAGTCCTACGGCATGACCACGTCGGTGCAGCTGTCGCAGAACAACTTCCTCGGCGGCGGCAACCGCGTGTCGGTCGAAGCCTCGCGCAGCAGCTACCTGCAGCGCTACGGCTTCAGCTACACCAACCCGTACTTCACCGATGACGGCGTGTCGCTGGGCTACAACCTGTCCTGGCGCGAGCTGGACTACTCCGACTTCAACACCGCGCAGTACAACAGCACCAATGGTTCGGCGCAGGTGGTGTTCGGCGTGCCGATCACCGAGACCGATACCGTCTCGCTGATGTTCGGCATCGACAGCAACCAGATCACCACCTACCAGGGCTCGACCCCGCAGTCGATCATCGACTACATCAACGCCGTCGGTAAGCGCACGTTCCATGCCTGGCGCACCGAGCTGGGCTGGGCGCGTGACTCGCGCAACGACTACTTCATGCCGACCCGCGGTACCTACCAGCGCATCGGCCTGGAAACCACGCTGCCGGGTTCGACCATCGAGTACTACAAGCTGAACTACCAGATCAGCAAGTACTGGCCGATCATGCCGTCGCTGGTGATCAACACCCGTGCCGAAGTGGGCTACGGCGATGCCTATGGCAACGACTACACCCGCACGCTGACCAACCCGGACGGCACCACCCGTACGGTGACCGCCAGCGGCCTACCGTTCTTCGAGAACTTCTACGCCGGCGGTACCAACTCGGTGCGTGGCTTCGAAGACAACACCCTCGGCCCGCGCGAAGTCACCAACGGCTATCCGGAAGGCCAGCCGCTGGGTGGTTCGCTGAAGACCGTTGGTTCGGTCGAAGCCTACTTCCCGCGCCTGTTCGACAGCCCGTCGGCACGTGTGTCAGCCTTCGTCGACTTCGGCAACGTTTACAACGGCGTGGACAACTTCAAGGCCAACGAACTGCGCGTGTCCACCGGTGTGGCCCTGCTGTGGCGCGCCCCGGTCGGCCCGATCTCGATCAGCTACGCCTTCCCGCTGAAGAAGAAAGACGATGACAAGATCGAACGGCTGCAATTCACGTTCGGTGGCCAGTTCTGAGGAACGTTGTTCCCCAGAACTGATCCACCTCCGGTGAATTGCCCGCGCATTTCACCTATCCCCCGCGCCGCTGGCGCGCCCCCCTTAACAAAGGGGGGCTCTCCACCAGACGGGGCGCGAAGCGCCGGGCTCTGCCCGGCGTTTTCGTTTTGCAGATGACACTGCACGGCACGGACTTTTGGCCGCGCTCGCGGGAAATTGTTCAGAGGCGGCGGGTGGCCCTGGACAGGACCGTTGGCGCCATGGGGCCGAGGCATGCCTCGGGCGGGTTGGGCAGGACGCCCAACCCCGGTCTTGCCGTGTGCGCAGGACAGCGCACACGAGCAAGGCGCCATCGAGCACCATGGAGGGGCTTTTGCGTGTCCTGGCCAGGGCCACCCGCCGCCTCCCGCCCGTACCAGGCAGGCGCCAAGCCCTGCCCCCGCATGACCGCAATGGCGTCACACGTTAAACTCCCGCCGTGAATACTCCCACCTACACCGCCCAGCAACTCGCCGAGCAGTTCGGCCTGCAGGTCCATGGCGACCCCGCCACCGCCATCCATGGCGTGGCTACCCTCGCCCATGCCGGTCCTGGCCAGCTGACCTTCCTCGCCAATCCACGCTACCGCGCCCAGCTGGCCGACAGCCAGGCCTCGCTGGTGGTCCTGCGTGCCGACGACGCCGAGGCCGCCCCCGGCGCCGCACTCGTGGCCAAGGACCCGTACACCACCTTCGCCAAGATCGCCGCGCTGTTCGATATCGCGCCAACGCGCCCGCCGGGCATCCACCCCAGCGCCGTCATCGATCCCAGCGCCCAGGTCGCCGCCAGCGCCCATATCGGTCCCTTCGTCTCCGTCGGCGCGCGCAGCGTGGTCGGTGAGAACTGCATCATCGGCACTGGCAGCGTGATCGGCGAAGACTGCAGCCTGGACAACGGCTGCGAGCTGATCGCGCGGGTCACCCTGGTCACCCGGGTCAAGCTCGGCAAGCGCGTTCGCGTGCATCCCGGCGCCGTACTCGGCGCCGATGGCTTCGGCCTGGCCATGGACGCCGGCAAGTGGATCAAGGTGCCGCAGCTCGGCGGCGTGCGCATCGGCGACGATTGCGAAATCGGCGCCAACACCTGCGTCGACCGTGGTGCGCTGGAAGACACCGTGCTGGACGAAGACGTGCGCCTGGACAACCTGGTGCAGATCGCGCACAACGTGCAGATCGGCGCGCACTCGGCCATCGCCGGCTGCACCGGCATCGCCGGCAGTGCCAGGATCGGCCGCTACTGCCTGCTCGGCGGCCACGTCGGCGTGGTCGGCCACCTCGAGATCTGCGACAAAGTCGTGATCACCGGCAAGTCGGTGGTCCGCAATTCCATCCATGAGCCGGGCGAGTACTCGTCCGGCACCCCGTTGACCGACAACCGCACGTGGCGCAAGAACGCCGCGCGCTTCAAGCAGCTGGACGCATTGGCTCGCCGCGTCCTGGCTGCTGGCAAGGAGAAAGAATGAACGACACGCTGCAGCTTCCGATCGACGTCTGCCAGATCCAGGAACTGCTCCCGCACCGCTATCCGTTCCTGCTGGTGGACCGGGTGCTTGAGCTCGACATCGAGGCCAAGCGCATCCTTGCGCAGAAGAACGTCAGCATCAACGAGCCGTTCTTCCAGGGTCACTTCCCCGGCCGCCCGATCATGCCTGGCGTGCTGATCATCGAAGCGCTGGCGCAGGCCGGTGGCGTGATGACCCAGCTCACGCTCGGCCGTGACTCGCAGTCCAAGCTGTTCTACATGGTCAAGGTGGAAAACGCCCGCTTCAACAAGCAGGTCGTGCCCGGCGACGTGCTGATGCTGGATGTGCAGATGAAGCGCCTGATCCGCAACATGGGCTGGTACTACGGCGAAGCCAAGGTCAACGGTGAAGTCGTTGCCTCGGCCGAAGTCATGTGTGCCGGCGCCAAGGGCTGATCCACTGGAGGCAGGAATGACTGACAACGCACCGCGGATCCACCCGACCGCCGTCATCGACCCGGCCGCGCGCCTGGCCGATGACGTCCAGGTGGGCGCGTTCACCCTGATCGGTGCCGATGTGGAAATCGGTGCCGGCACGGTGATCGGCCCCCATTGCAGCATCCACGGCCCGACGAAGATCGGCCGCGACAACCGCTTCATCGGCCACGCAGCGATCGGTGGCGAGCCGCAGGACAAGAAGTTCGGCGGCGAGCGCACCGAACTGGTGATCGGCGACCGCAACGTGTTCCGCGAGTTCGTCACGCTGAACCGTGGCACCGGCGGCGGCGGCGGCATCACCAGCATCGGCGACGACAACTGGATGCTGGCCTACACGCACGTGGCGCATGACTGCCATGTCGGCAACTTCTGCGTGTTCTCCAACAACACCACCCTGGCCGGCCATGTGACCGTGGGCGACTACGTGATCATCAGCGGCTTCGCCGGTGCCCACCAGTTCTGCCGGATCGGCGCGCATGCCTTCCTCGGCATGGGGGCGCTGACCAATGGCGACGTTCCGCCGTTCACCATGGTCGGCACCGATTCGCTGGGCCGCCCGCGCGGCATCAACAGCGAAGGACTGAAGCGCCGCGGTTTCGATGCCGAGCGCATTTCCGCCATCAAGCGTGCCTACCGCACCCTGTACGTGGCGGGCCTGCCGCTGGCCGAAGCCAAGGTGCAGCTGACCGAACAGGCGCGTGACAGCGATGACGTGAAGGCCATGCTGGACTTCATCGAGCACGCCGAGAGGCCCTTGCTGCGATGAGCAGCACGACCGGCCAGGCGCCGGCCGGCGCCGCTGTGATTCCGCTGGCCTCGATGACCGGCAGCGTCCCCGCGCAACGGGTGCTCAGCGAGCGCCCGTTGCGGATCGCCCTGGTCGCCGGTGAGGCCTCCGGCGATCTGCTCGGTGCGGGCCTGGTTCGCGAACTGAAAGCGCGCTTCCCGCATGCCGAATTCGCCGGCATCGGTGGCGACGCCATGCGCAGCGCCGGCTGCCAGACCTGGCACGATGCCAGCGAACTGGCGGTGATGGGCCTGACCGAAGTACTGCGCCATCTGCCGCGCCTGCTGAAGCTGCGCTCGGCGTTCCGCCAGCGTGCGCTGGACTGGCAGCCGGACGTGTTCATCGGCATCGACGCCCCCGACTTCAACCTGGGCATCGAGCGCTGGCTGAAGCAGCGTGGCGTGCGCACCGTGCATTACGTCAGCCCCTCGGTCTGGGCCTGGCGTGAGAAGCGTGCCGAGAAGATCGGCAGCAGCGCCGACCTGGTGCTGTGCCTGTTCCCGATGGAGCCGCCCATCTATGCCAAGCACGGCATCGACGCGCGCTTCGTCGGCCATCCGATGGCCGACGACATTCCGCTGCAGGGCAACCGCGAGGAAGCGCGCGCCGCGCTTGGCCTGCCGACTTCGGCCAAGGTGCTGGCGGTGCTGCCGGGCAGCCGCCTGGGCGAAATCTCGCGCCTCGGCGAACCCTTCTTCGAGGCTGCCTGGCAGGTCTCCGAACGCATCCCGGGCCTGCACGTGGTGGTGCCTGCCGCCAACCCCGCCTGCAAGCGCCTGATCGAAGAGCAGCTGTCACGCTCGGCGCTGCCGGTCGCGTACTCGCATGTGCTCGACGGCCAGGCCCGCAACGCCATGATCGCCGCCGACGTGGTGGTGCTGGCGTCCGGTACCGCGACCCTGGAGGCGATGCTGGTGAAGCGGCCGATGGTGGTCGGCTACCGTGTCAACGAACTGACCTACCGTCTGGTCAAGGCATTCGGCCTGATCAAGGTCGACCGCTTCGCCCTGCCCAACATCCTGGCCGGGCAGGACCTGGCACCGGAACTGATGCAGCACGACTGCACGCCGGACAAGCTGGCCGCGGCCATCCAGCAGTGGTTCGACCACCCACAACGGGTAACCGACCTGCAGGACACCTATGCACGCCTGCATGAGCGCCTGCGCCGCAATGCTTCGGCACGTGCCGCCGACGCCGTCGGCGAGCTGCTGATGCGCGACCAGGCCCAGGCATGAGCCGCCGCCACGCCGCAGCGGCCAGCCTGGCCCTGTTCGATGGCAGCGCGGTAATCGAGCCGGAACGCCTGGTTGCCGGCGTCGATGAGGCCGGCCGTGGTCCGCTCGCCGGGCCGGTGGCGGTGGCGGCGGTGGTGTTCGACCCGGCACGGCCACGCATCAACGGCCTGGACGATTCCAAGCAGCTCACCGCGGCGCGCCGCGAGCAGCTGCATGACCGCATCATCGAGCGCGCCCTTGCCTGGCACGTGGTGCTGGTGGACGTGGACACCATCGACCGCCTGAACATCTACCAGGCCACCCTGCAGGGCATGCGCGATGTCGTCGCCGCGGTCGCCCACGTGGCCGGCTTCGCGCGCATCGACGGCAACGTGGTGCCCAAGGGCCTGGTACTGCCGGCGCAGGCGCTGATCGGCGGCGATGGCATCGACCGCGCGATCATGGCCGCATCGATCCTGGCCAAGGTCTCGCGCGATCGCTACATGCAGGACGTGCACGCCCGCCACCCGCAGTACGGCTTCGAGCAACACAAGGGCTATGGCACCCCGGCCCACCTGGCCGCCCTGCGCGAGCACGGCCCCTGCATGGAGCACCGGCGCAGCTTCGCCCCGGTACGTGAGTGCCTCGGTTGACCTTGTAGAGC
>NZ_JAOCEW010000018.1:0-107587 GCF_029841665.1 Stenotrophomonas sp. GD03819 | reverse complement strand
CCCCTGCCTTCCGCCAGTGCCGGTCTCGGCCTGCGCCGTGGCCTGATCGATGAACTGCTGGCGATGCCGGCCGATGCCATCGACTTCCTCGAAGTGTCGCCGGACAACTGGATCGGAGTTGGCGGTGCCCACGGCGCCGCGCTGCGCCAGCTGAGTGAGCGCCATCGCCTGACCTGCCACGGCCTGTCGCTGTCGCTGGGAGGGCCGGACCCGCTGGACCGCACCCTGCTGACGCAGACCCGCGCGTTCCTCGACCTGCACCAGGTGCAGCTGTACAGCGAACACCTGAGCTACTGCGCCGCCGGCGGCCATGTCTATGACCTGCTGCCGCTGCCGTTCACCACCGAGGCCGTGCATCACGTTGCCGGTCGCATCCGCCAGGTGCAGGACACACTGGGCCGGCGCATCGCCGTGGAGAACATCTCCTACTACGCCGTGCCAGGCGCGGACATGAGCGAGATCGACTTCATCACTGCAGTGCTGGCCGAGGCCGACTGCGACCTGCTGCTGGACGTCAACAATGTCTTCGTCAACGCCTGCAACAACGGCTACGACGCCTTCGATTTCCTGGCACGCGTGCCGGCGCATCGCGTCGCCTCGCTGCACGTGGCCGGCCACTTCGACGAAGACGATGGCTTCAAGATCGACACCCACGGCGCGCCGGTGAAGGGCGTGGTCTGGGCGCTGCTGGGTGAGGCCTATGTGCGTGTCGGCGTGCGCCCCACCCTGCTGGAGCGCGATTTCAACTTCCCGCCTTTGGCCGAGCTGCTGGCCGAGGTGGAGCAGATCCGCCACGCGCAGGCCGATGTGCTGCCGCCCGAGGTGGCCCATGGCTGAGCCGCTGGCCACCCTGCAGCAGCGCTGGGCCGACCATGTACGCGACCCATCGATGCCCGCGCCTGAGGGCATCGATGCACGGCGGATGGCGGTCTACCGCCGCCTCTGCATCGACAGCCTGGACAGCCTGCTGGCAGGCAGCCTGCCGCGCCTGCAGGCGCAACTGGGTGATGCCTGCTGGCGCGACACCGTGGAGCACTACTACGCGCGGCATGCCTGCCATACCCCGTTGTTCCCGCAGATCGCCGGCGAATTCGCCGCGTGGCTGGGCGTGCAGGCAGACCTCGCGCTGCCGGGCTGGGTGGCGGAACTGGCGCATTACGAAAGCACGCAGCAGGCACTGCACATTGAAGCGCGGGACACCGGCCAGCAGCCATTGCATGCGCCACAGGCAGGCAGCGTGCTGGCGCTGTCTCCACTGGTGCGGGTGCTGGGCTACCAGTGGCCTGTGCATGAGGACGCCGGCCAGAACGGTGCGCCTACCGCGATGCCGACGTTGCTGCTGCGACGCCTGGGTGACTTCAGCCTGCAGGTGCAGGAACTTTCACCGCTGGCATATGCGCTGCTGTCGGCGTTCGGCGATGACGGCGCCCGTGCGGAAGACGCGCTGCAGGTACTGGCCGATCTGCATGGCGTGGCCGCCGACGAACTACGCACAGCCTGCATTCCGCTGCTGGGCGAGCTGTGCGCGGCCGGCGTGCTGGTTGTGCCGAACGACTGTTGAAGGCGCCGGCCAGCGGCCGGCACTCCCCATTCCTTGGCCGGCCAGAGGCCGGTGCCACCCATTTCCTGATTCGAGGTTTGATCATGGCTGTTTCCAATACGTCCTCCCTGCACGGCTGGCGCCTGTTCGTGGCCATCGCCGTGGTCCTGATCGCCTTCGCACTGGCGGCGTTCACCCTGCAGCCCGACGTGGTCGAGGGCAGCCGCGCGGCGATCCGGGTGACGGCACGCACATCGTTCCTGCTGTTCCTGGTCGCCTTCACCGCATCCTCGTTCGCCAGCCTGCTGCCCGGCCCGTTCACCCGCTTCCTGCTGCGCGAGCGTCGCATCGTCGGCCTGTCGTTCGCGTTCTCGCACCTGCTGCATGCGGTGGCGATCACCGCCTTCGGCATCCTCAACCCCGCGTTCTGGCCGGCGCGCTCAGCCCTGGCCAACCTGCCGGGCACGATCGGCTATGTAGCCATCCTCGCCCTGGCCATCACCTCGCATCGTGGCATCGCCCGCCGCATGGGTCCCACTGCGTGGCGTCGCCTGCACGTGACCGGCATGTGGATCATCGCCGCAGTGTTCACCTATTCGTACTTCAAGCGCGTGCCCGGCAACTTCTGGTACGCGGTGCCCTCCGCGTTGCTCTTCACCGCCGTCGTGGTGCGTGCGATCGCCAAGCGGGCGCAGTCGCTGCGGCGCGATGCGCATGCGCGGCCGCCGCTGCGGAGTTCTTGAGGAGGCGGTTACCTTTGGAGCCGAGCCCATGCTCGGCTGCCTCTGGTTCAGCCGAGCATGGGCTCGGCTCTACAGAGGGATCACAGCACGAAAGGCAGCGAATTCCCTGCGGAAAGGGATCTGACCCCACTTCAGGTCACGGGGCGCGGCGCAGGGTGATCAGGGTGATCTCCGACGGCACGCCGATGCGCGCGGGGAATCCGGCCCACAGGCCAGCGCCATTGCTCACGTACAGTGTCATCCCGTCCACCTCGTAACGCCCGGAGACATAGCCACCGTTGGCCCGCTTCACCAGCTGGTCCATGCCGATGATCTGGCCGCCGTGGGTATGCCCGGACAACTGCAGCTTCACACCGCGCGCAGCGGCCTCACGCGCATTGCGTGGGCGATGATCGAGCAGGATCACCGGCGCGGAGGGATCGGCGCCAGCCAATGCAGCGTCCATATCCGGCAGCGGCAGGCCGTAGCGTGCCGCCACCGGGTCGGTGACACCGGCGATGGTCAGCGCCGCATCGCCACGCCGCACCTGCATGTGGCTGTTCTCCAGCACCTGCATGTGCAGCGCGCGAAACGCCTGCATCCACGCCTGGTACTGCGCGTAATACTCGTGGTTGCCGGTGATGGCGACGACGCCGTCCGGCGCCCGCAGGTCCACGAGTGGACGCGCGTCGTCACGGCGGGCCTCGACACTGCCGTCGATCAGGTCGCCGGTGATCACGATCAGGTCCGGCGTCAGTGCGTTGCTCTGGTCCACCACCCTGCGCACCCAGTCACCGGTCAGCAGGCGGCTGGCATGGATGTCGGTCAACTGCAGCACGCGATAGCCGTCGAACGCAGCCGGCAATCCGGCGATGCTCACCTCGATCTGCCGGGGCTTGGGTACCGCCATGCCCTGGCTGACGCCGTAGCCACTGACCAGCAGGGCCAGCATGCCGGCCGCCGGTCGCAGACTCCGCGTGCGCAATGCGGCTACCGCGCGTGGCCAGCGCAGCAGGCGGGAAGCAAGCAGGCTCACGTCCAGCGCCAGCATCAGCAACGCCAGCAGCAACACCGCCGTGGAGCCGGTGGCCAGCGTGGCGATGGCCAGTTTCGGAATCTCGGGCGAGGCCATCGTGCCCCAGAACATGGCGACGATGCGCAGCTGCACGGCAACGCCCACCAACAGCAGTGACAGCACGACTTTCATCCAGATGGGCATGCGCAGCGGCCAGAACAGGCGCCAGGCCACATACAGGCCCATCAACAAACCGATCGTACTCAGCACTGCAACCATCCGGGAAGGAAAGCGGGCCCGCCATGGTGACGGTTGCGGGCCGTGTTGTGTAGAGCCGAGCCCATGCTCGGCTTCTCAACATGCAGCCGAGCATGGGCTCGGCTGTACAGCAACAGGTGGGTCAGGCCATTCCGTCGAGGCGCTGCACGCGCAGGCGGGCAATGCGACGCTTCTCCATCGCCAGTACGGTGATGCGTACATCCGCGATCTCCACTGCGTCACCGATGTCCGGCAGGCGTCCCAGGCGCTCCAGCACCAGGCCGGAGATGGTCATGTAGTCGGCACTGCGCGGCAGCGATACGCCCGCCAGGCGCTGCAGATCGTCCAGGGTCAGCGCACCGTCGGCCTCCCACTGGCCTTCCCCCTGCATGACCACGCCATAGCGCTCGTCCTGGGTGTCGACCAGGTCACCGGCAATGGCCGCCAACAGGTCGTTGGCGGTCACCAGGCCTTCCACGCTGCCGTACTCGTCCACCGCCACCGCCAGCGGCACCGGGTGCTGGCGGATCAGTTCCAGCGCCTGCAGCGCACTGGCGCTGGACAGCACGTACTGCGGCTCACGCAGGTTGCCTTCCAGCTGCAGCGGCTTGCCCTGCAGCAGGTCGGCCAGCAGGTCGCGGCTCTGCACCACACCGCACAGGCTGTCCAGATCACCATCGCCGACCAGCAGGCGGGTGTGCGGCGATGCCACCAGGCGTGCCACCACGTCGTCCTGTCCACGCGCCAGGTCGATCCACTGCACGTCGGCGCGCACAGTCATCACGCTCGACACCGGGCGATCCGCCAGCCCCAGCACGCTGCGGATCATCTCGTGCTCGGCCGGCTGCAGGCGCTCTTCGGCATCGACGTGTTCGTCAGCACTTTCGTCGTCGTGGCCATTGGTCGGGCGCGCGCCCAGCATGCGCAGCACCGCATCCGCAGTACGTTGGCGGAACGGCTGGCGGCGCTCGTTGCGCTCGCGGTTGAAACGTACCCACTGGTTGAATGCCTCGACCAGGATCGAGAAGGCGATAGCCGCGTACAGGTAGCCCTTCGGGATCTTGTAGCCCAGGCCCTCGGCCACCAGGCTGAAACCGATCATCAGCAGGAAGCCCAGGCACAGCACCACCACCGTGGGATGCTTGTTGACGAAGCGGGTCAGCGGCTTGCTGGCCACCAGCATCAATGCCATCGCGATGGTCACCGCGGCGTACATCACGCCCAGGTTGTCGACCATGCCGACCGCAGTGATCACCGAGTCCAGCGAGAACACCGCGTCGAGTACCACGATCTGTGCCACGACCATCGCGAAGCTGGCGTAGACCTTCTTGCCATTGTCCTCGTGCTGGCGGCCTTCCAGCCGCTCATGCAGTTCCATGGTGCCCTTGAACAGCAGGAACAGGCCGCCACCCAGCAGGATCAGGTCGCGTCCGGAGAAACTGTGGTCGAACAGCGTCAACAGCGGCTCGGTCAGCTTCATGATCCAGGCCAGCGCGGCCAGCAGCACCAGCCGCATCAGCAGGGCCAGCGCCAGGCCGATCACCCGCGCGCGGTCACGCTGGTGCGGCGGAAGCTTGTCGGCAAGGATCGCGATGAACACCAGGTTGTCGATGCCGAGAACGATCTCCAGCACGACCAGGGTTGCAAGGCCCATCCATATCGAGGGGTCAGCCAACCATTCCATTTCAGGTCCGTTTCGTCAGTAGGGAGGGAAAAAGGGAAAGCACTCAGTCAGCGTCCTGCGCCTGCGTCGGGTCATGCCCGAGCAGATCACCGGGCGTGCACTGCAGCTCACGGCAGATCGCATCCAGGGTGGAAAAGCGGATGGCACGCGCCTTGCCGGTTTTCAGGATCGACAGGTTGGCCAGGGTGATGTCGATGCGCCCGGCCAGCTCGGACAGGGTCATGCCCCGTTCCTGCAGCATGCGGTCCAGGGTGATGACAATCGCCATCAGATGACACCATCGAGGTCATCGCGCATCGCTGCGCCCACGGCGAACACGCGCGCCAGCACGAACAGCATCAGCACCGCCACCAGGCCGGTGATCGACATGCCGCCGCCCACCTCCATCCAGGTGAAGTCGGGCCCCATCCAGGCCGCGTAAGCGCCGATCAGGATCGACAGCAGCTCCATCGCCAGCATCAACCACGCCATGCGTTGCAGGCGCTGCGCGTTGGCGTGGGTGAACGGCCGCTCGCGCGCCGCCGACTTCAGCAGCCGCAGCAGATGGCGCAGGAACAGCAGGCACAGCACCAGCAGCGCGACGATCGCGCCCAGGCCGAGGCAGAAGTGCAGGAACAGGTCGTTGCCGTGCGCGGCAACAGCACCGGCATCATGGACGCTGTCGAGTAGCCAGCGGCGGTCATGGGCGACCAGCGGCACGGCCAGCAGTGCGGCCAGGATGCCCAGCCAGCACATCGCCCGGACGGCCTGTACGGCGGCCTGGGCCAGGGTGAACAGGCCTCGCGCGGGACTGGCGCGGGCGGGACGAGCGGTCAAGCGGCCTCCGGCATTGGGGTGGCCTCGCCGCCCCGGAGTGGATTTATCGATAAACGATATACCACACGCCGCGTGAAAGGCTGAATCGCGCGCGTGGCCCCTGTCAGGGCCCAGGCGCGCCCTGCTCCAGCATCGCTTCGCCCGGGGCCGCCGAGGCCATCGCCTGCACCCCTGCATCGGCCGCCTGCCGCGTGACCAGGCGGAAGCGCACCTGCAGCTTGCCCTGCCCCGGCGTGGCCCAGCCGTACTGGATGGCCACCTGATCGGCCGACAGTGGCCCACGCCCTGGCAGCGATCGCACCTGCAACGGCCTGGGTGCGGCCTGCACCAACCGGGCGAATCCCTTCTGCACGACCGCCGCGTCGGCCTTTTCGGCGTAGACCGTACACGTGCCATCGTCAGCCCAGCTCACCGCATAGCGGCCACTGGCCAGAGGCACCATCCACGCCACGCCCGATTGCCCCTGCAACAGCGTGGCGGCTTCGGCGGGCTGCAGCGGCGACAGCCCATTGGATTCCATCAGCGACTGCAACCGCGCCGGGGCACCGATGTGCTGCATGCAGGCGGTGTCGAACAGCTCGCTGAAGGGATCCTGCGCCGGGGCCTTGGCCTTGGGCGTACGCGCGGGTTGCGCCACCGCCAGGGTGGGCAGCAGGGCCAAAGCCAGCCAGAACGCAGGACGCATCGGGACTCCACGCTACGGAAAACAGCAGGGAGGATGGCAAAGCCCGGGCGCGCCGCGCAATGGCCGCGATGGCCACCAGCCTCCCGCTGCCGGGTCAGACTGCCATTTCGCCCTGGTCCTCGCCATCCCAATAGTGGATGCGGCTGGCGCGCACGTGAATCAGTACCAGCCCCGGTGTATCCACGCCCTGCTCGAACCAGCGCTCAAGATCCTTCACCCAGTGCTCGCGCATCACAGCGCGATCGCGCACCAGCGCCGCCCTTCCCTGCACGTGCACGAACAACGGCGGCTTGCCCAGCAGTGACCTGCTGCCGGAAAAACCCAGCGCAACGGCGGGGTCAGCCTCAATCTCGTGCACCATGTCGGTGTCTTCTGTGGTGAAGAACCAGCTGTCACCGTCGTAGTCCACGTCACCGTTGTTGCTCATCGGACGACCGGCAATTTCTCCGCCGGCGCGGGTCTGCAGCATGGTGAAATCGATGTCGGCCATCTTCTTGGCCAGTTCGGGCAGTGTGAGCTGGGTCATGGTGTCGTCCTTCATCAAGTGGAATCCCAGCGTCTGCGCAGAGTGGTGACCGAAGCGTGGAAGGTCAATGTCGGCTTCTTCACAGAAAGCGAGATAGGGCGCGTGGCGCGTGCGTGACGCGCTGCTCACCACCCCACCTGCGTTTGCAGCAGCTGCACGCCCCATCGCGCGCCGGGCGATCCTGCAGACGCTGCGACGGGTGCATGCACGCATTGGCTGACGCGTGCCATCAGCGCGTGATGCGACCGCCCCCCGCCACCCGTACCCGATCGCGCCCCTGCGCCTTGGCCCGGTACATGGCCGCATCGGCGGCACGCAGCAGGGTGCGCCAGCCCAGCGCGTCGGTGCCGCCCTCGGCCACGCCGAAGCTGGCGGTCACCCGCAGCACGGTGCCGCCGGCCAGCGTGATGTCCATCTGCTGCAGGGCCAATCGCAATGACTCGGCCAGCTGGCGGCCACCGGCCAGATCACCGTCGGCCAGCAGCACCAGGAACTCCTCACCACCATAGCGGGCGATGCTGTCGCTGCGGCGCAGGTGGCGCTGCAGCAACTGCGCCACCTGCACCAGCACTTCGTCGCCAGCTTCATGGCCATGGCCATCGTTGATCGCCTTGAAGCGATCCACATCCAGCAGGATCACCACGGCGCTTGCATCGCCTCCGGTGTGCCTCTGCTGCACCACCTCATCCAGCGCGCGCCGGTTCAACAGTCCGGTCAGCTCGTCGGTGCCGGCGAGCTGGCGCAGCTCGCTGGTCAGTGCCGAGCGCTCGCGCGATTTCTCACGCAGTACTTCGATGGCGTCGAACAGGCGCTGCATCTCGGCCAGCGGATGGGTGACATGCTGCTCCGGGCCAGGTGCATCCGTGGCGAGCTGGATCACCTGCTTCTGCGCCTGCAGCAGTGGCTGCAGGATCTGCAGGTGGGCGATGCGCAGGGCCACGCCCAGCACCACGAGCGTGCCCAGCGCGGTCGCCACCAGCACAGCCAGGCGCATGGCCTCGCGGTTGCGGGTGCGTTCGTATCGGGCGATGGACACGCTCAGGTAGCCATCACGCAGGGCTTCCAGCGACTGCAGGGTAGGCACGTAGCGCGTGGTGAACTCGGCAGCGGTCCACGGCGGTGGTACACCACGGCGGCCATCCTCGATCAACTGCTCGATCATCGGCAGCGATTCGCCGAAGAACTGCCGTCGTGCCATGTCCCAGTGCCATGACAGTTCCGGGTCGCTGCGGAACACCGACTCATGGCTGCCCGCCAACCGCCACAGCTCCAGCAGGCGGCCCTCGGTCTGCAGTGCAGCGCGTACCTGCTCCTCGCGCCATGCCCCCGGTACCGCGACCGGCGCCATCACGTTCGAGGCCAGGCGGCCGCCATGTTCGCGAAGATCGATCAGCACCTGGCCCTGCATCGCCGGAATCGCCGCTTCACGGTCGGCGCTGACCAGCACGTTGATCTGTGCCGAGGTCAGCAGGTGCAGGCGATCAACCACGGCGAACATGCCACTGATCGCACGCTCCACCGCCTCCACCCGGCGCGCATCGTGCGGTTGCGCCACCACCCGGTCCACCGCAGCCCGCGCCGACTGCAGGCGACGTTGCGCGTCGGCCAGCAGGCCACGCTCATCCAGCACGCCCGGGTCGTTCTTGAACACGGTCTCCAGCTGCAGCATGGCGGTGTCGACCCGCTTGCGCGCGGCCGCCAGCTGCGCGGCCAGGCGCGCCTGTTCGGCGGCGTCGGCCGGGTCAGCCCCCAGCAGGCTGTTGGCCGGACCGCGCTCGGCCGAAGCCAGGTTGGCGAGATCGAAGGTCTGCCGCAGCTGGCGCAGGCTGGCCAGGTTGTCTTCGGCGCCGGTGTAGCGCAGCGTGCCCTGGACCAGGGCGATGGCCATCAACGGCAGCGTGCACACCACGAACAGCCCAGCCAGGATCCAGACCCAGGTCCGCAACCTGATGGGCGATGCCTTGCCGGCCATGCAGAATTCCCCTGAAGTGCGGCTCACTGTAGCGAGCGGCTCCGGCGGCGCCAAGCCAGCGCCGTACGATCCGCCGGGGTGGATATAGCGCAGCGCGCGCGAACGCGCCGACAACGCCGGCGCCCCCCGTCCAGCCGGTCAGATGCGACAGGTCACGCCGGGTCAGATCCAGCGCTGGTCGACCAGTTCGCGTTTCACGTAAGCGTAGAACACCGGCGCCGCCACCAGGCCGGGCAGGCCGAACGCCGCTTCCATCACCAGCATGGCCAGCAGCAGCTCCCATGCGCGGGCCTGGATTTCACCGCCGACGATGCGCGCGTTGAGGAAGTATTCCAGTTTGTGGATCACAATCAGGTACAGCAGCGCGGCCACGGCCACGTAGAACGAGACTGACAGCGCGACGATGGTGATGATCGTGTTGGAGATGATGTTGCCCACCACTGGCAGCAGGCCGGCGATGAAGGTGATCAATACCAGCGTCTTGGACAGTGGCAGGTGCACGCCGAACAACGGCAGCACGCCCAGCAGGAAGATGGCAGTGAACACGGTGTTGAGCAGCGAGATCTTCACCTGCGCGAACACCACCTGGCGGAACGCGGTGGCCAGGCGGCTGGTGCGCCCGATCAGTTCCTGCGCCAGCGGCCCCATTTTCGGCAGCGGAAGTTCATCGTACAGCGCGATCATCGCCCCCAGCACCATGCCGATCAGTACGCGCACGCCCACCTGCACCACCGACGTGCCGGCCACGCCCAGCTGGCGCTGGTGTTCGGCGGCCCAGTCATTCAGCGCCGCACGCAGCGCCGGCATGTCTTCGGGGATATACGGCTGCAGCAGCGCCGGTACCTGGTGGCGCGACGAATTGAGGATGTCCATCAGCCGCGCCAGCAGCGCGTCCGGCCCGCCGGTCTCGTTGCGGAAGAACGACGCCACGCCAATGCCGGCCAGCACCAGTCCGCTGATGATGATCGCCGACAGCACGATCACCGCGATTGCCCGCGCCCTTCCCGGCGGCAGCCTGCCTTCCACGGTCGACGCCAGCACGTGGGTCAGCTGGAACACCAGCAGCCCCGACAGCAGGGTCACCACCAGGCCCAGCTTCAACGCCAGCCACATGCCCAGCAGCATCATCAGCCAGGCCGCGATCCTCGGAACGGGGGGCTTGGGCTGGGCAACGAGGGCGTCTTGCATGGGCGGCGCGTCCGGGCGGGGTGGCCCATGGTAGAGGATTGGCGACGACGATTCCGGGTGCAGGATGAACGGGCATCAGGCCTCGTGCTGCGACAGCACTGCTGCAGCCCGCGTCGACTCATTCGCCATAGCTGGCGTTGTTCTTGCCCTGGCGCTTGGCGTGGTAGAGCGCGCGGTCGGCCAATGCCAGCCAGTCCTCGACGCTGCCGCCCCGCGGGGTGGCAGCAATGCCGATGCTGACGCTGAACTCGATGCCCGGCGTTGCCTGCCGTGCTGCTTCCAGAAGTTGCAGACGAACCCGCTCTGCCACATGCATCGCATCGATGGGCGCACAGTCCTGCAGCAGCACGACGAACTCGTCGCCTCCCAGCCGCGCAGGGGTATCGCCGGGCCGGGCGAAGGCGCGCAAGGTGGAGGCGATATGGCGCAGCACTTCGTCCCCGGCACGATGACCATGCGAGTCATTGATGCGCTTGAAGTCATCCACATCAAGCATCAGCAGGCAGGCGAAACCACCCTGCCCCTGCGCCTTGTCCAGTGCCTGCTGCGCACGGACGATCAGGAAGCCGCGGTTGGCCAGCTCCACCAGCGGGTCCATCCGGCTCAGCCGCTTCAACTGGCGGTTCTGCGATTTCACCCGCCGCGCCAGCTGCCAGCTGAGGATGCTGAGGCCGATGCCGTAGACGAACAGGAACGGCACACTGAGTACGATCGTGCGCTGCGATGACACCGGCTGATAGGGAAACCCGAGTACCCACCAGGTGAGCGCGAACCCAACTGCCAGCGCCAGTGTGGCCCGTACCGCCAGCTTCACCCCGCCGGCGGCGATCTTGTCGGCGACCAGCAGCGCGGCGAACAACGCACTGGGCACCACGCTGAGTCCCATGAAGGCGATCCAGCCACCGCCAAAGAAGGAATCGATCACCATGCAGCGGAACTGGACCACCGCGGGCTGCCGTGAGCGATGGGTCAGCACGAGGGCGAGCGCCGGCCAGGCCAGCGCATTGAGCAGCAGCAGGCTCCACGCCAGCGCACCGTCCTGGCGTTCGAGCATGATCGAAGCAATGGGGATCGCCCCCAACCCGTTGCCCACGAAACGCATCCAGCCGATGCGCCGTGCCGCGCCGATGCCTTCGACCGAGACCTCGGTCGAGTCCGTCAAGAACGGCATTGCCGACCCCCTTGAGCGATCGCAGCTGCCACCAAGGCCCTTGCCGGGCTGCCTGCGGTGAGTCTGACAGCTCTGCGTCAATTCGGGATCAAGGTTGCAGAAGCCATCTGGCGACAATCAGTGAGGCAGCGCGCTCTGTCCTGCCCTCACCCGGCCCTGGGTGCAGCCGTCGAGCCCCGCAGCATCAGGCTGAAATCCAGCGTCTGCTGCAGCGGCACATCCACGTGTTCGATGATGGCAAGCAGCAGGTTGACCGCGCGCTCACCAATCTCCCGCATCGGCTGTCTGATCGTCGTCAGTGGCGGCGTGAGGTAGCGCGAGGAGGCCAGGTCGTCAAAGCCGACGATGGACAGATCCTCCGGCACTCGGAGGCCCAGCTCCCGACAGGCCGCCAGGGTGCCCAGCGCCATCTGGTCGCTGAAACAGAAGACGGCAGTCGGTACCGGCGCGGCGGCCAACATCGCCATCGCGGCGGCATGGCCGGACTCCACCGAAAAGTCACCCGGCACGATGTTCAGCTGGCGCAGGCGTCCACGCGCCTTGCCGGCCGCCCGCACCCCTTCCAGCCGTTGCTGGTGCAGCGGATTGTCGGGGGGGCCACCGACCACCGCAATGCGTTCGTGTCCCAGCCCATACAGGTGTTCCATCACCGCGCGCGCGGCGGCGGCATTGTCGATGTGGATGCTGGGGATGCCCAGCGAAGGATCGAACTCGCAGCCGTTGACCACCGGCGCGGCTGCACCCCGCTGTTCGACGATGTCACGCGCCGTCGGTGGCAGGCGATGCCCCAGCACGATCATGCCGTCGGCCTCGTTGCGCCGGAGCATCTGCGCATAGCGCTCCTCGCGATCCGGTTGATGCTGGGTGTCCCCCAGCAGGACCGCGTAGCCAACGGCCTGCGCGGCGTCCTCCGCACCCTGCAGGATCTGGGCGAAGAACGGATTGGCGATGTCCGGGACGGTGACCAGGATCTTGCCGCTGCGCTGGGTCTTGAGCGTGCGGGCCACCGTGTTGGGCACATAGCCCAGCGCGGCGGCAGCCTGCTCGATACGCGCGCGGGTCGCCGGCAGGACTTTGTCCGGCCGCGAAAGCGCCCGCGACACTGTGCCTGCGGAGACGCCGACGTGCTTTGCGATGTCGTAGATGGTGGCCATGGCGTTAGATCTCCTGCCCGCTGTGCACTGCACAACAGGTCCTGCGTGAGCCCCTGCTAGGATAATGCAATCGATTGCATCGAGGGCGAATCACGTTGAAGACGCTCAAGGGTCCAGCGCTGTTCCTGGCGCAGTTCATCGGCGACACAGCTCCTTTTGATCGGCTGGACACGCTGGCCGGCTGGGCCGCAGGCCTGGGCTATTCTGGCGTACAAGTGCCGACCAGCGCGCCCCACCTGTTCGACCTGGCCGAGGCCGCACGCAGCCAGGCGTACTGCGACGACCTTGCCGGCATGCTGGCCGGGCATGGCGTACAGATCACCGAACTGTCCACCCACCTGCAGGGGCAGCTGGTCGCCGTCCATCCCGCCTATGACAGCCTGTTCGACGGATTCGCACCGCCGGAAAAGCGCGGCGACCCGTCCGCGCGCCAGGCCTGGGCAGTGGAGCAGCTGCTGCTGGCAGCCAAGGCCAGCCAGCGGCTGGGACTGACCGCACACGCCACCTTCTCCGGCGCACTGGCCTGGCCCTACTTCTATCCCTGGCCGCAGCGCCCGCCCGGCCTGGTGGAAGAAGCCTTCGCCGAACTCGGCCGCCGCTGGCGCCCCATCCTCGATGCGTATGACGCCTGCGGCGTGGACCTGTGCTTCGAGATCCACCCGGGGGAGGACCTGCACGACGGTGCGACCTTCGAACGCTTCCTCGACGTGGTCGATCACCACCCGCGCGCGAAGATCCTGTACGACCCCAGCCACCTGCTGCTGCAGCAGATGGACTATCTGGGGTTCATCGATCGCTACCACGCGCGCATCGGCATCTTCCACGTCAAGGACGCGGAGTACCGCGCCAGCGCCTGCAGTGGCGTGTATGGCGGCTACCAGGACTGGATCGATCGCCCGGGCCGGTTCCGTTCACTCGGCGACGGCCAGATCGACTTCAAGGCGATCTTCTCCAAGTTCGCCCAGTACGACTTCCCCGGATGGGCGGTACTGGAATGGGAGTGCTGCCTGAAGCACCCGGAAGACGGCGCACGCGAGGGCGCCGCCTTCATCCGCGACCACATCATCCGCGTGACCGAGCGCGCCTTCGACGACTTTGCCGACAGCGGCACGGACGCCGGATCACTGCACCGCATGCTGGGAATCTGAGCCGACACCGCCCCGGGAGGGCAAGCCATGACGCACGCCATGTCGCGCTTGGGCGCGATGATGTTTCTACAGTTCTTCATCTGGGGGGCGTGGTTCGTCACCCTGGGTACCTATCTGGTGCAGGGCCCGCTGCAGGCCAGCGCCAGCCAGGTGGCGACGGCGTTCCTCAGCCAGTCCATCGGCGCCATCGTCGCGCCGTTCCTGGTCGGCCTGATCGCGGATCGCTACTTCGCCGCGCAGCGCATCCTGGCGGTGCTGCACCTGGCCGGTGCGGTGCTGCTGTGGCTGGCCTCCACAGCAGACAGCTTCAGCACGTTCTCCGCCTGCGTGATGGGCTACATGCTGCTGTTCATGCCGACGCTGGCACTGGCCAACAGCGTGGCGATGCGGCACATGCAGTCGCCGGAGAAGCAGTTCCCGCTGGTGCGCGTGGCCGGCAGCGTCGGCTGGATCGTGGCCGGTGTGCTGATCGGCTGGCTGGGCTGGGAACAGGCGCATCGGCTTGAACTGACGTTCCGGATGGCGGCGCTGGCATCACTGCTGCTGGGCCTGTATGCCTTCACGCTGCCGCACACGCCGCCGCTGGCGCAGCAGCGCGATGCCGGCCTCGGGCAGATCCTCGGGCTGGATTCGCTGCGGCTGCTGAAGTCGCGCGCCTATCTGGTGTTCTTCCTGGCCTCCATCGCCATCTGCATCCCGCTGTCGTTCTACTACAACTTCACCAATCCGTACCTCAACGACCTGGGCGTGCGCGGCGCTGCGGGCCTGCAGTCGCTGGGCCAGGTCTCCGAAGTGCTGCTGATGCTGGCCATGCCGTTCCTGTTCGTCCGGCTGGGGGTGAAGACGATGCTGGCGGTGGGCATGGCCGCCTGGGTGGTGCGCTACGCCATGTTCGCCTTCGGCGATGCGGGCGGCGGTTTCTCCCTGCTGGTGATCGGCATCGTGCTGCACGGCATCTGCTACGACTTCTTCTTCGTCACCGGTCAGATCTACACCGATGCACATGCCGGCCCCGCCGCGCGCAGCAGCGCGCAGGGGTTCATCACCCTGGCCACCTACGGCGTGGGCATGCTGATCGGCACCTTCCTGTCCGGCGCGGTGGTGGAGCACTTCACCACTGCGGCCGGCCCCGACTGGCAGCAGATCTGGCTGTTCCCGGCAGGCGTTGCACTGGCGGTGCTGGTCGCCTTCCTGCTGCTGTTCCGCGACCGGCCGGCGGCCACGGCCGCGCCCTCCACGCCCTGAGGATCCCAGTCGATGCCCAAGCTTGGAATCGCCATCGTCGGCGCCGGCATGATCGGCGCAGTGCATCGTCGTGCGGCACTGCTGGCGGGTGCCGAGGTACGCGGCGTGGCCGCCTCGTCACCGCAGCGTTCACATGAGGCGGCGCAGTCCTGGAATGTCGCGCGTGCCTATCGGGATATCGAGGAGGTGATCACCGACCCGCAGGTGCAGGTCGTGCACGTCTGCACGCCCAATCACCTGCACCGCGCGATGGCCCAGGCTGCGCTGGAAGCCGGCAAGCACGTGATCTGCGAGAAGCCGCTGGCCACCTCGCTGGAAGATGCACAGGCGTTGGCTGCGCTGGCGGCCTCGCGCGGCCTTGTGGCCACGGTACCCTTCGTCTACCGCTACCACCCCGTGGTCCGCGAGGCGCGCGCACGCATCGCCCAGGGCGATCTGGGGCCGTTGCACCTGATCCACGGCAGCTACCTGCAGGACTGGCTGCTGGACCCGGCCAGCAACAACTGGCGCGTGGACCCCGCGTTGGGGGGCACTTCGCGCGTGTTCGCCGACATTGGTTCGCACTGGTGCGACCTGGTGGAATGGATCAGCGGCGAGCGTTTCGCCGAGGTCAGCGCGGCGTTCTCCACGGTAATCGCCGAGCGCGGCGCCGTCAGCGGGCAGAGCTTCAGCACGCCAACGGCCGCCAGCGCGATGCAGGCCGTCACGAGCGAAGACGTGGCTGCGGCGATGTTCAGGACCGACGCCGGCACGCTGGCGTCATTGACGGTCAGCCAGGTCTCGGCCGGACGCCACAACCGCCTCTGGTTCGAGATCGATGGCGCCAAGGCCAGTGTGGCCTTCAACCAGGAGGATGCCGAACGACTGTGGATCGGCCTGCCCGACCAGCGCGAGAAGATCTTCGTACGCGGCCCCGGTGCCGGCAGTGACGATCAGCGCCGCCTTTCCGTGCTGCCGGCCGGGCATGCACAGGGCTACGCCCAGTGTTTCGAGGCGTTTGTCGCCGACACCTATCGCGCCATTGAAGGCGAGCGGCCGCAGGGCCTGCCGACCTTCGAGGACGGCCTGCGCTCGGCGCAGATCGTTGACCGTGTCATTGCATCGGCCAGGTCGCGTGCCTGGACCACCATCGGTTGAATCCCGGGAGGATCTGTTGATGAAAGCTCTTTTCCGTAGAAGTGCGAGTCTCATCCTGCTGTTCGCCACCCTGCCCGCTTTCGCGGACGAAGCCGCCAGCACGCAGAAACCGATCGCGGTGCAGATGTATACCCTGCGCAACGCCGGGTCGCTCGACCAGCAGCTGAAGATCGTCCACGACGCCGGTGTGCACGCAGTGGAGACGGTCGGCACGCAGAACGCCAGCGCTGCGGAGCTCAAGCGGCTGCTGGACCGGTATTCGATCAAGGCGGTTTCGTCGCATGTGCCGCTGGCCGAGCTGCGCAATGATCTGGACGGCGTGGTGACGTTCAACCGGTCGATCGGCAACACCACGCTGGTGGTGCCGTACCTGGATGCGAAGGATCGGCCGACAGACGCCGCGGGCTGGACCGCACTGGGCCAGGAGCTGGGCAGGATCGCGAAACAGGTACGAGCCAAGGGCATGCGCCTGGCCTATCACAACCACGACTTCGAGCTGGTCGACTTCGATGGCAGCACCGGACTGGAGCTGCTGTTCGCAGCGGCCGGCCCCGACCTGCAGACCGAGCTGGACCTGGCCTGGGTCGCACGTGCGGGCCTGGACCCGGCCGTGATGCTGGGAAAATTCCGTGATCGCGTGTTCGCGGTGCACGCCAAGGACAATGCGCCCAAGGGCCAGGCTGAAGACGAAGGCGGATTCGCCGCCGTCGGCAAGGGCGTACTGGACTGGAACGCGATCCTGCCAGCCGCGGCCGCCGCGGGCGTGCACTGGTACATCATCGAGCACGACCAGCCGCGCAACCCGGCCAAGATCATCAAGACCGGCGCGGACTACCTGCGTGAACACCTGGCCATCGACCAACCTGCTCGCGCACCGCGCTGATGCGAAGGAGCCTCGCTTGAACACTCGCCTGAAATTGAGCTTCACCCTGACCGCGGCCCTGTGCGGCGCGATGCTTGCGACCACGGCCTGGTGCAAGGACGACCCTGCTGCGGGTGCGAAGCTCTACAGCGCAAACTGCACGGCCTGCCACGGTGCCGATCGCGCTGGCATGCCGGGCGCGTTTCCCGCGCTCACCGACATCAGCAAACGACTGCAGCCCGCGCAGATCAAGGACAAGATCAGGAAGGGCGGCGGATTGATGCCGCCCTTTCCGCAACTGTCGCAACAGGAAATCGATGACATCGCCAGCTACCTAGCGAAATAGTGGGTGGGCGCTACAGTTCGCGCACCCAGATGTTGCGGTAGCTGACCTTGGAGTCATGCTCCTGCAGATAGAGCGGCGCGCACGCATGGGGCGCGTACGAAGGCGCACCGATGTACTCGGTCTTGCCTGCCAGCACGGTGTCGTCCTGGACCAGCACGCCGTTATGCAGCACGGTGATGCGCGCGGGCGACGTCAGGCCGCCGCCCTGCGAGAACCGCGGCGCCTTCCAGATGATGTCGTAAACCTGCCACTGGCCCGGTGCGCGCGAGGCGTTCACCCGTGGCATGGCCTGCTTGTAGATCGAACCCGCCTGGCCGTTGGCATACGTCGGGTTGTTGTAACTGTCGAGCACCTGCAGTTCATACAGTTCCTGCAGGAAGATACCGCTGTTGCCGCGGTTCTGGCCGTCGAAGCCCTTCGTCTCGGTGGGGGTACGCCATTCGACATGCACCTGGACATCGCAGAAGCGCTGTCGGGTGCGGATGCCTTTGCTGCCCGGCACCACGGTCATCGCGCCATCGGCGACGGTCCAGGGCACGCGCCCGCCCTGCTCTGCCTCCCACGCCGAGACATCCTTGCCATCGAACAGCACGATGGCGTCGGACGGCGCTTTGCCCGCGGGCGTTTCCACGACTGCAGGCACCGGCGTCCACACCTCGGTCTTCTTCGGGTCACGCGCAGCGTCGGCACCGTTCTGCGCGAAGGCAGGTACTGCGGCCAGCAGGCCGGTGGCCATCAACAGAGAGCGGATCATCAGAATATCGTCCATCAGCTGGTTCCCCACGCCGGCGTGCCGGGAACATAGGCAAGGTCGCCGTCGTAACGACCCGGCACCGCGACGTACTGCAGCACCCCTGTCGCGCCGACCTTGGAGGTGAAGAAGCCGAAGATGGCCAACTGCTTGAGCATCGTGAAGTAGTGCGGCATCGCCTCGCCCTCTTCTGGTGTGCCGGTCTCGGTCACGTCGGCAGGGCGTGCCTTCGCTTCAGCGTCCAGCGTTCGCAGCAACCCGGCGCGGGCTTCCGGTGTGAGCGATACGAAGCGGCCACCTGCGCGTTTGTCGATGTCGGCCAGGCCGGCGCGAAACGCCGCCTGCTGCCGGGCGGTGTAGCAATCGCTGACGAATGTCGCCATGAACAACCCGGCACCGGCGTCCTTCGCGCCAGGTGTCCGGGTCCGCGGCAGGATGGTCTCGGCGATCTCGTCCAGCGTGCCGACATCGGCATCGGAGAAATGGATCTTCGTGGCGCCCGCCGGTGCCTGCCCCTGCACAAGCGCAGGCAATCCAACCATGGCCGCGCCGGTGGCGGCGACGATCATCTTCAGCAGTTCGCGACGATCCATCAGAGGTTCCCCGCTTTCAGTTCGCGTACCGCGTGGTCGGCCGCGCGCGCGGTCAGCGCCATGTAGGTCAGCGAGGGATTCACGCAGGCGCTGGAGGTCATGCAGGCACCGTCGGTCACATAGACGTTGGGAGCATCCCAGACCTGGTTGTGCTGGTTCAGTACCGAGCTCTTGCGATCACGTCCCATGCGCGCGGTCCCCATCTCGTGGATGCCCTTGCCCGGGGCATAGTCGTTGTCGTGCATCTTCACGTCCTTGACGCCGGCCGCCTCCAGCATCTCGGCAGCATCGGCGGCCATGTCCTTGCGCATCGCCAGTTCGTTGGCACGCATGGCAACGTCCATCGCCAGCACCGGCAGCCCCCACTTGTCCTTGTGGTCGTGGTCCAGGCGGATTGTATTGTCGTGGTGCGGCAGCATTTCACCGAACCCGGTCATGCCGATGCGCCAGTCACCCGGCACGGTCAGCGCTTCCTTCAGGTCGGCGCCGATGTTCAGCTCGGCGATCTCGCGCGACCAGCCGTTTCGGCTGGCACCGCCCTGGTAGCCGAACCCGCGCAGGTAGCCACGCTTGTCGGCTGCGACGTTGCGGAAGCGCGGAATGTAGAAACCGCAGGGACGGCGGCCGAAGTAGTACTTGTCTTCGTAGCCCTCGACCCGGCCCGAGGCACCCGCACCGAAATGATGATCCATCACGTTGTGCCCCAACTCACCGGACGAAGAGCCCAGCCCGCCGTCCCATACATCGGTCGCCGAATTCATCAGCAGCCACGTCGAGTTGAACGACGACGCATTGAGGAAGATCACCTTGGCGGTGTACTGGTAGGTCTGGCCGGTTTCGGCGTCGATGACCTCCACGCCACGCGCACGCTTGCGATCCTTGTCATAGAGCACTTCCTTGACGATCGAGAACGGACGCAAGGTCAGGTTGCCGGTCTTCATCGCCGCTGGCAGCGTCGCCGCCTGGGTCGAGAAGTAGGCACCGAAGGGACAGCCCAGGATGCACTTGTTGCGGTACTGGCAGTTGACGCGCCCCTGCTCGGGCATCGGCTGGGTGATGTTGGCGGTGCGCGAGTGGATCATGTGGCGCGTTCCGCCGAAGGCCTTCTTGATACGTGCGGCCACATCCTTCTCGACGATGTTCAAGGGAATCGGCGGCAGGAACTCGCCGTCCGGCAGCACGTCCAGTCCTTCGCGCGTGCCGGCGATGCCGGCGAACTTTTCCACATGGTCGTACCACGGCGCGATGTCGGCGTAGCGGATCGGCCAGTCAGCAGCGATCCCATCCTTGAGGTTCGCCTCGAAATCCAGATCGGAGAAGCGATAACTCTGCCGCCCCCACAGCAGCGAGCGGCCGCCGACGTGGTAGCCACGGAACCAGTCGAACCGTTTGGTCTCGATGTAGGGTGAGTCCTGTTCGTTGGCCCACATTCCTTCCAGATTTTCGGCCAGGCCGTAATCGCGCATCAGCACCGGGAACTCGGCCTTCATCGCCTGCGTTGGCCGATTGCGGTGCGGGAAATCCCACGCCTCCTTCATCGCGTTGACGTAGTCCTTGACGTGCTCGATGTTGCGACCGCGTTCCAGCATCAGGACCTTCAGGCCCTTTTCGGTCAGCTCCTTCGCCGCCCAACCGCCACTGATTCCCGAGCCAACAACAATGGCGTCGTAGTGATTATCTGCCATGGGTTTCTCACCTGGGTGGATATCGTTTCAGACGTCGCAGAGGCGGATCGCCTCGCGCAATGAGGCAACGGGATCGGGCGCTGCAGGCGTGAACTCCTGCGCCAGATACCCCTTGAAACCGGTGTCGCGGATCGCGCGACAGATGGCCGGATAGTGGAGCTCCTGCTGGTCTCCGATCTCGTTCCGGCCTGGCACGCCTGCGGTGTGGTAATGCTTGAAGCAGGCGTGGTGTTTTCCAATGGTGGCGATGATGTCGCCTTCCATGATCTGCATGTGGTAGATGTCGTAGAGCAGGCCGAAGTTGTCCGAGCCGAGCCGCTGGCACAGCTCCGCGCCCCAGGCAGAGTGGTCACACAGGTAGTCGTGGTGATCGACCCTGGAGTTGAGCAGCTCCATCACCAGCACCACGCCGCGCTTCTCGGCATGCCCGAGGATGCGCTTGAGGCCAGCCTCGGCATTGGCCATGCCTTCGGCGGGGTCCATGCCGTTGCGGTTGCCGGAAAAGCAGATGAGGTTTCGATAGCCGGCATCGGCGACCAGATCGATGTGCCGCGTGTAGCGCTCCACCAACTGGTCATGGAACTGGCGCCCGGCAAAGCCCTTGGTCAGGCCCAGCTCCGCGCCGTTGCACATCGAGCTGTACACGCCATGGGCCTTCAACGTCGGCCAGTCTTCCGGGCCGACCAGGTCGATCGCGGCGAAGCCGATGTCCTTCACCGTCGCGCAGAGCTGGGCGACGGACAGCTGCGGGAAGGTCCAGCGGGCGACGGAGTGCTTCAGGTTGCCTTTGAGCGGCGCGGTGGCGGCGGATGCGGGCAGCGTGCCCGCGATTGTCGCGGCCCCCAGGCCAATGCTGCCGGCAACTGCGATGCGCAGCGCATCGCGCCGCGTGAGCCCCGTCGGCGGGGCCGGTCTGATCGAATGGACGGACATCCACCTGCCGGCCTCCCAACCGGTATCAAACGCAACGATTCACTGCAATGCAATCGATTGCACCATAGGGGAGGAAATTGTCTGTTTGCAAGTCGCGGTGCACGAAAGCTGATGCTGCGGGGCACAACTCCGCAGGAATCGCGGACAAAGGAAAGCCCCGCATGAGCGGGGCTTTCTTTCTGGGCGGTGGCAGCGGGACGACGCCTGTTGGCTACAGCGTCGAGACCGTGCCGCCGTCGATCCTATACTCCGTTCCGGAAATCGAGGCAGACCGGGGAGACGCCAGGAACGTGATCAGATCGGCCACCTCCTGCGGTGCCGCGGGGCGCCCCACCGGGATCCCCCCGAGCCAGTCCATGACCAGCCTCTTGCCCCCTTCATAATCGGTTCCCGCTTCTGCCGCGATCCGTTCTGCAAATTCCCGGGAAGCCTCTGTCTCGATCCAGCCCGGCGCAACGCTCAGCACGCGCACGCCCTTGGCGGTGACCTCTCTTGAAAGTGACTTGCTGTACGTCGTAAGTGCCGCTTTGGCCGCGGCGTACGCGGTGGTGGACTCCGGCAGAGGCAGCATGCGCTGGATCGAACTGACATGGATGATCACGCCAGCGCGCTGCGCGAGCATGGCCGGCAGCAAGGCGCGATCCAGACGAACCGCCGGCATCAGATTGAGGTTCAGTTCGGCAAACCAATGCGCATCACTGATCGCCGCGAAGCCGCCGCCTGGTGTCTTTGATCCCCCAAGCACATTGATCAGGATGTCGGCACCGTCCCACGCCTGCAGAACGGCCTGGGCGAAGATGCCGGTGCCCTCGGCCGTCGACAGATCGGCTGCCACGTACGCGACCCCTTCGACCGGCCGTGCCGGCAAGCTGCGCGCAGACGTCATCACCCGGACCCCGGCCTCGGCCAGGGTCCTGACCACCGCAGCCCCCACACCCAACGTGCCGCCGGTTACCACGGCCCGCAGGCCACCGAGTTGAAGATCGAAGCTCATGCAGTGATCTCCAGCGCTGCAATCAGGCCTCGTTGCAGTTCGAAACGGTAGGTCAGCAGGATCGGGCTGCCTGGAAAATTGCCGCTGACAGTGGCGCGGACAACGTGACAGTGTTCCTGCCGCGCGATGGCGCATGGCACGCTGGTAGCACGGTACTTGGCCGATGCCTCGGCCAGGAAGGCCTTGATCGCGTTGACGCCGGTGAGCGTGCGCCCGTCGTCCTTGAGGATCGCCTGGGTGGTGAAGCAACGCCCGAGGGCTTCGGGGTCATGCTCGGCCGCGAAGTACGCGGCAATGGGCTCTGGGAGGGTCAGTGCATTCATTGCTGGGCTCCTGCAGTGGTGAGGCGCTCAGGATGTGCACGCAGGCCAGTTAAGTGAATGCCCTATAATCCGAATGGGTTATGTCGAAAAGTCTACCTAATGCGCGGATCCGAGTTCACTGAACTGAAGGCTTTCGTGGCGGTGGTGGAACGCCAGAGCTTCGCGCGGGCTGCGGAACATCTGGGGGTATCGCCCTCGGCGCTGAGCCAGACCATCCGCCAACTGGAAGGCCGCCTCGGCACCCGCCTGCTCAATCGCACGACCCGAAGCGTCGCGCCATCAGCAAGTGGCGGGCGACTGTACGCGCGCATAGCGCCGCTGTTCGAGGAGTTGGCCGTAGCGGTCGCTGAAACCCGCGAGGCGACCGGGCGGGTGAATGGGACGCTGCGCATCAATACGCTGGGCATCGCCGCGAGAACACTGATTGCCCCGCGGCTTGCCCGCTTCCACCAGGCCTACCCTGATGTCGTTGTCGACATCGTGGTCGACGACGCGCTCAGCGACATCGTCAGTGGGCGGTTTGATGCAGGCATCCGTGTGGGCGGGCAGCTCGAGAAGGACATGGTGGCCATCCGCCTCACTCCCGACCTGAACATGGTCGCCGTGGCGTCACCGGATTACGTCGCACGCCGTGGAACGCCGCGATCTCCAACGGAACTGCAGGACCATGCATGCATCAACTGGCGGCTGCAGAGTGACGGCAGGCAGTACCGATGGGAGTTCAAGAAGCGAGGCCGCCACCTGGAGGTCGCCGTGGACGGTCCTGTCGTCACCAATCACGCTGACGTCGGGATTGCGGCGGCACTGGCCGGCCTTGGAATCGCCTATCACTTCGAGCAGGATCGCGTGGGGGAACTGCTGGCCCAGGGATTGCTGGTGCGGGTACTGGCGGATTGGTCGGTCTCGCGCCCCGGGCTTTTTCTCTACTACCCGAACAGGCGGCATCGCCCCGCCCTGCTGGGGGCGTTCATTGATTGCCTGCTGGACCAGGGCGTGTTCTGCAATCGGTGACAACATCGAGGAACGTCCGCATCGGCGGCCGTCGGACAACAGGATCCCGGCAGGGCCTCAAAAACGACAAGGGCCCCAGGCAGGCATGCCAGGAGCCCTTGTCGGGATGCACCGAAGGTGCGCTTAGAACGGAATATCGTCGTCAGCGAAGTCGTCCATCGGCGGAGCCTGCTGCGGCTGCGGGCGCTGGTTGCCACCCTGGTTGCCGTAACCGCCGCCCTGGTTGCCGCCCTGGTTGCCATAGCCACCGCCCTGGCCGCCACGCTGGCCACCGCCACCGCCGCCGTACTCCTGGCGCGGCGCCTGCTGACGCTGCGGGCGATCGCCGCCGTAGTTGCCACCACCGCCACCGCCGCCGCCTTCACCGCGGCCGCCCAGCATCTGCATTTCATCTGCAACGATGTCGGTGGAGTACTTCTCAACGCCGTCCTGGCCGGTGTACTTGTCGTAGCGCAGGCTGCCTTCGACGTAGACCGAGCTGCCCTTGCGCAGGTACTCGCCGGCGATCTCGCCGAGCTTGCCAAAGAACACCACGCGGTGCCATTCGGTACGTTCCTGCTGGTTGCCATCCTTGTCCTTGCGGACGCTGGTGGTGGCCAGGCTGATGCGGGTGATCGCCATGCCGCTCTGGGTGTACTTCACGTCCGGGTCGTTGCCGAGGTTGCCGACCAGGATGACTTTGTTGATGCCGCGCGCCATAGATGGATTCTTCCGTTGTCCGGGGCTGGACCAGTGATAGCACACCCGACGGGGTGCCGATACGCTGGACCTCCCACGGTTGCGAATGGGGGATATCGGAACGAGGCATCTTACCATTCCCTTCGCCCCCGGCCCGTCGGGAATCCGGCCGATCCGGGTCGGAACCGACCTCAACGAAGCAGGGGGCGATCCAGCAGCAAGCCGGTGACCAGTGTGACCTCCCCCACCGCCACCACCCTGGGCCCTTCATGGCAGTGGAAGCGCACGCCGGGCCGGATACGCTCCCGGTGTAGCCCCGCCCTGAGCACCTCATTGACCACGGTCAGGCCGGCCAACAGGGGCTCGCCCACCGGCAGCGGCAGCTCGGTCGCCCAGCTGTCGCCCTCGGCGTGCCGGAAGTCGGGCCAGATCATGAACAGCTCTGGCGCCCCGGCGACAGCGGCGTAGGCGAAGTCCCAGCGGATACCGTTCCGGGCCGGGCTGCGTCGCCCGCCCTCCTCCGGCGCGAGGATACGGATCCGCGCCTCGAAATCATCCGGAACATCCGGGTACAGGCGAAAAGACACCGCTTGGCTCCATCAGGCTGTGGCACTGACCGTCGCATGCCTGCGACCTTGACCACAAGCAGCATCGGGCGGGACTGCCTGCAGCCCCCCCATGGCATCATGCCCAGGCACCTTTTCCCCAGCCCCTTCCGCGCGCCCATGACGATCAAAGGCAAAGCCACCTCCCTGGACATCGCCCACTTGGCCGGGGTCTCCCAGCCCACCGTGTCGCGGGCCCTGCGGGGCAGCCCGATGGTCAATGCCGAGACCCGCGAGCGCATCCTGCGCATCGCCCGCGAGCTGAACTACAAGGTCGACAAGAACGCCTCCAGCCTGCGCCTGCGCAACGCCGGCACCCTGGCCCTGCTGTTCTTCGAGGACCCGACCAACGACGACTCGCTGATCAACCCGTTCTTCCATTCGATGCTGGGCTCGATCACCCGCGCCTGCGCGCTGCACGGGCAGGACCTGCTGGTCTCGTTCCAGCAACTGTCCACCGACTGGCAGGCCGATTACGAGGACAGCAACAAGGCCGACGGCATCATCCTGCTCGGCTACGGCGACTACCACGAATCGCGCGACCGCCTGCAGCGGCTGGTCGAACAGGGCACGCACTTCGTGCGCTGGGGCGCCGCCCTGCCCGGCCAGCCCGGTGTCTCGATCGGCAGCGACAACTTCCAGGGCGGGCATGACATCACCACCCACCTGCTGCAGCAGGGCTGCCGCCGCATCGCCTTCCTCGGCCATGCCTCCAGCCATTACCCCGAATTCCAGGAGCGCTACCGCGGCCATGTCGCGGCCCTGCAGGACCACGGCCTGGCCGCCGAACCGGCGCTGCAGCACGATGCGATCACCACCGAGGCTTCCGGCCAGGAGGCCTGCCAGGCGCTGCTGGCGCGCGGCGAACCGATCGATGCGATCTGCGCCGCCAGCGACCTGATCGCCATCGGTGCGATGCGCGCCCTGCGCGAGGCCGGGCTACGGGTGCCGCAGGACGTGGCGGTGACCGGCTTCGACGACATCCCGCTGGCGGCCTCGGTGTCTCCGGCGCTGACCACGGTCCAGCAGGACACCAAGCAGGCCGGCCAGCTGCTGGTGGAGCGCCTGCTGACGCTGATCGGCCGGCAACCGGTGGAGGGCCAGAGCATCCCGGTGAAGCTGGTGGTGCGGGAATCGTCGCTGCGCCGGTAAGCGCCACCAGACCTCCCGCCACGCCTCAACGTGCGACGGCGGAATTCTCCCCCCATGACCAACGGCGGATGCGCACGGAAGCCGACGCGCGGATAACGCGCAGACATCGCCCATGGAAAGGTGTACGTCGCATGCTGAAGATCGATTCGCTGTCCAAGACGTACGCCAACGGCGTGCATGCCCTCAACAACGTCACCCTGGACATCCCGCGCGGCATGTTCGGCCTGCTCGGTCCGAACGGCGCCGGCAAGTCGTCGCTGATGCGCACGCTGTCCACCCTGCAGGAAGCCGACAGCGGCACGGCCACCCTCACCATTCCAGGCGAGGCGCCGATCGACGTACTGCGCGACAAGGACGCGGTGCGCCGCCGGCTGGGCTACCTGCCGCAGGATTTCGGCGTGTACCCGAAAGTCAGCGCGCTGGACCTGCTGGAACATTTCGCGGTGCTCAAGGGCCTGACCCAGCGCGCGCAGCGCCGCGAGGTGGTCGATGGACTGCTGCAACAGGTGAACCTGTGGGACGCGCGCAAGCGCAAGCTCGGCACCTACTCCGGCGGCATGCGCCAGCGCTTCGGCATCGCCCAGGCGCTGCTGGGAGACCCGCGGCTGGTGATCGTCGATGAGCCCACCGCCGGCCTCGACCCGGAAGAACGCAACCGCTTCCTCAACCTGCTGGCGGCCATCGGCGAGAACGTGGCGGTGATCCTGTCCACCCACATCGTCGAAGACGTGACCGATCTGTGCCCGACGATGGCGATCATGAACAAGGGCCAGGTGCTGCTGACCGGCCGCCCCAGCGAAGCGATCGACGCCCTGCAGCACCAGGTCTGGCGCAAGCAGGTCGATCCTTTGGAACTGGCCGACCACGAGGCACGCTACGTGGTGCTGTCCACCCGCCTGGTCGGTGGTCGCCCGGTGATTCACGTACACAGCGCCAATGACCCCGGCGACGGCTTCGCCGCCGTAGCCCCCGACCTCGAGGACGTGTACTTCCAGCGCCTGCGCCTGCAGGCCCGTGCCCGCGCGGCAGCCTGAGCGGAGCACGCCATGATCCTCAACTTCTTCCGCTTCGAGCTGCGCGAGCAGCTGCGCTCCCCGCTGCTGTGGCTGCTGGCCGGGCTGTTCGCCCTGCTTGCCTTCGCCGCCGCGTCCAGCGACGCGGTGCAGATCGGCGGTGGCGCCGGCAACGTGCACAGCAACGCGCCCACCGTGATCGCACAGATGCTGGGCATCTTCACCCTGCTCGGCATGCTGGTCACCGCGCTGTTCGTCAGCAACGCGCTGTTGCGTGACTTCGAACTCGGTACCGCTGAACTGATCTTCGCCAGCCCGGTGAAACGCCGCGACTACCTGGCCGGGCGCATCGCCGCCGCCCTGGCGGCAGGCCTGCTGGTCTACGTGCTGATCGCGTTCGGCCTATGGCTGGCACCATTCATGCCGTGGGTCGATCCCGAACGCATGGGCCCGATCAGCTGGCAGGGCTATGCGTGGACGTTCGCAGTCATCGTCATTCCCAACCTGTTGTTCACCACCGCGCTGCTGTCGCTGCTGGCGGCGCTGACCCGCTCGATCCTGTGGGTCTACATCGGCCTGGTGGCCTACCTGGTGCTGTATGGCGCAAGCGCGGCCCTGCTGCGCGACATCGACAACACGTGGATCGCGGTGCTGAGCGAACCGCTGGGCATGCGCGCACTGGGCCGCACGATCCGCTACTGGTCCACCGCCGAGCGCAACAACGGGATTCCCGAGCTGGCCGGTTATCTGCTGGCCAACCGTGTCCTGTGGCTGGCTGTGGCGGCGGCGCTGTTCGCCGCTACCTTCGCGCTGTTCCGCACCGAGCGCAGCGGTAGCGGCCGCCGTCGCTCGGGCCGCAGGCAAGCGCAACCGGTTGCCGATGCCGCCGGCGCCCGCCCCACCCGCGCGACACTGCCGCGCGTGGTACCGGCGTTCACCGCCACCACCGCGTGGCAGCAGTTCCTGCGCCAGGTCCGCTTCGATACGCGTGGCGTCCTGCGCAGCGTGCCGTTCATCGTGCTGCTGGTACTGGGCCTGGCCAACTTCCTGCCCAGCGCGCTGTTCCGGCAGACCCTGTACGGCACCTCGATCTGGCCGGTCACCTCGCAGATGATCATGGGCCTGCAGGGGGCCTTCAGCTGGCTGCTGGTGATCATCGTGCTGTTCTTCGCCGGTGAGCTGGTCTGGAAGGAACGCAGTGCGCGCATCAATGAAGTGACCGATGCCATGCCGGTGCCGAACTGGGTGCCGCTGCTGGCCAAGTTCACCGCACTGCTGGCCGTGATCGTCTGTTTCCAGGCCGCCGGCGCGCTGGCCGCGATGGCCGTGCAGCTGGCCAAGGGCTACACGCATCTGGAGCCGCTGCTGTACCTGCGCAGCCTGGCGCTGGATTCGGTGGTCTACATCCTGATGGGGGGCCTGGCACTGGTGCTGCAGGTGCTCACCAACAACAAGTTCGTCGGTTACGCGCTGCTGATCGTGGTGATGATCGGTCAGGGTGTGCTGGGCATGCTCGACTACACGCAGAACCTGTACAACTTCGGCAGCTGGCCCAACGCACCCTATTCGGACATGAACGGCTACGGCCACTTCCTGACCGGGCAGCTGGCATTCCAGGGCTACTGGGCCCTGTTCCTGCTGACCTTGATGTGCCTGGCGTCGGCCTTCTGGGTACGGGGTGTCAGCCAGGGCCTGCGCCAGCGCCTGGCCCTGGCCGGCCGCCGCCTGCGTGGTCCGACCGGCGCCTTCGCCGCGGTGGCCGCGCTGGCGTTCGTTGGCGTGGGGAGCTGGCTGTACTGGAGCACCAACATCCGCAACGAGTTCCTTTCTCCGGACCAGCAGCTGGATCTGCAGGCCCGCCACGAGCGCGAGCTGTCGAAATACCGCAACCTGCCGCAACCACGCATTGTCGCCGTGGACAACCGCGTGGACCTGTTCCCGGAATCGCAGTCGATGGTGATCGATGCGAACTGGACGGTACGCAACACCCACGCCACGCCGATCCAGGACGTGCACGTCTCGATGGGCGATGACAAGCAGCTGATCGCGGTCGACCTGGGTGGGCAGACACTTTCGATGCATGACGCCGATCTCGGCTACCGCATCTACCGCCTACAGAAACCGCTGCAACCGGGTGAAACCCGCAGCGTGCATTTCCGGGTGGTGCAGAAGCCCAACGGCATCACCGCCGGCCAGGCACCAAGCAACATCGTCGACAACGGCACCTTCTTCAACAGCCGCGTGCTGCCTTCCTTCGGCTACAACGAAGGCGCCGAGATCAGCGACCGCAACGAACGCCGCAAGCGCGACCTGGGCGAGCCGCGGCGCATGCCCAAGCTGGAAGACGAAGCCGCACGCGCCAACACCTACATCTCCAACGATGCCGACTGGCTCGACTTCCGCACCACGGTCTGCACGGCACCGGACCAGGTGGCGCTGGCCCCGGGTTACCTCCAGCATGAGACCACGGTCAACGGCCGGCGCTGCTTCAGCTATGCCATGGACCGGCCGATGCTGAACTTCTACGCCTATCTGTCGGCACGCTGGGAGGTGCGCAAGGCGAAGTACAAGGACATTCCGGTGGAGGTCTACTTCGACCCGGCGCACGGCTACAACGTGGACCGGATGATCGAGGCGGTGCAGAAGTCGCTGGCCTACTACGGAGCGAACTTCACCCCGTACCAGCACCGCCAGGTACGCATCATCGAGTTCCCGGGCTATGCGCGCTTCGCGCAGTCGTTCGCCAACACCATCCCCTACTCCGAGGCCATCGGTTTCATCGCCGACCTGCGTGACCCGGACAACGTGGACTACGTGTTCTATGTGACCGCGCACGAGATCGCACACCAGTGGTGGGCGCACCAGGTGATCGGTGCCAACGTGCAGGGCGCGACGGTGCTGTCCGAATCGCTTTCGCAGTATTCGGCACTGATGGTGATGGAGCAGGAGTACGGCCGCCAGCACATGCGCCAGTTCCTCAAGCGCGAACTGGACGGCTACCTGTCCGGGCGTGGTGGCGAGGCCATCGAGGAACAGCCGCTGGAACGTGTGGAGAACCAGCAGTACATCCACTACCAGAAGGGTTCGCTGGTGTTCTACCGGCTGCGCGAGGAGATCGGCGAGCAGGCGCTTAACCGGGCATTGAAGCGTTTCCTGCAGGACAAGGGATACCAGCAGCCCCCGTACACCACCTCACGCGAGCTGCTGGGCTACATCCGTGCCGAGACCCCGGCCGACCGCCAGCAGCTGGTTACCGACCTGTTCGAGAAGATCAGTTTCTACGACAACCGGGTGATGGCCGCCAGCGCCCGCAAGCGCGATGACGGCCGCTACGACGTGACCCTGGACCTGCATGCTGCCAAGCAATATGCCGACGGCAAGGGCCAGGAAAGCGACGGGAAGATGGATGACTGGATCGAGATCGGCGTGTTCGCCAATGGGCCGTCGGGCAAGGAGCGCGACCAGAAGGTGCTGTACCTGCAGCGCCACCACATCACCAGCGCCGCGCCGAAGATCACGGTGACGGTGGATGAAAAGCCCGACGAAGCAGGCTTCGATCCCTACAACAAGCTGATCGACCGGGTGAGCGATGACAATCGGCGCAAGGTAACGATGTGAGGTATGCGGTGGTGCCGGTCAAATGGCTGGCATCACTACTGCAGACAAAAGCGACATGCCGCGACCAATTGCGTCATTTGAAGACCTGGTTGACCAGAGATGCGGGAGCACCAACAGGATCCATTTGAAGGCAAACGATACTCTCCGCGAACCTTCGAGAAGCCGCGATGACATCCAGCCATATCTACTTCGATGCACACAGGATTTCCGCATCACTGAACTGGGCAGCCAAGGTACTGGCTGACTGTGGTCTTGAGCTCGAATTGGAGGTGGGTGAGAACAGCGTTCTCATTACGGGCGATGAAGACGTTCGTCTGGGGCTCTCTCTCAACGACGCGCCCCATGTCCTCCAGGAAGCCATCGAGCTAGCGCATGGCACCGAACACGTACATGCCATGAGCCAGTGCATGGCCAGATTCGAGATCTCAATCACCGACCTGGAGTCGGTGCTGGATGAGATGAACACGCTGATCGAGGTCCAGCAGACATTGCTCACCGCCGTGGACGGTGTCCTGTGGAACGAGTGGAACGAAGCACTCAGCCGGTGATTTCCGGCTGAGGCCCGGCCTTCGGCCCCAGCAATGCCAGCAGCACATAGACCACGATCGAGGCGACGGTGCCGAACGCTGCCGGCAACCCGAACGCCCACGCCGAACGGCCCTGCTGGCGTGCCCACTGGGCCAGATGCCAGGCCGCGCCCAGGTTGATCAGCCAGGCAATGACGAACACCGGCCACAGCACCATGCCCACCGCGCGCAGCAGGGGCATGGACACCAGCGCGGCAGCGATCGCTGAGATCAGGAAGATCAGTGCGGAGCGGGAATGGCGTGATCGTGCTGGTGAGCCGGCAGGTAGTTCCCTCAATTCCATGGCAGAGCCTCGATCCTGGTGTCAACCAAAGGGGATCACGTACGGCACCCGAAGGGAAGCGTTCTGTAGGGTCGGGCCGTGCTCGACTGATCCGGCATTGCGCGAACGGCAGCCGAGCATGGGCTCGGCTCTACAGGACAATCAGCCCTGCGCGAAGTCCTTCAGGATCTCGCCGACGCCGCTGGGCGAGATCTCGAAGCCCAGCGGAGTGCCTGGGTTGATCACCACGCCGTAGCCCCCCGGCACGCGGCGCAGAACGTCCAGCATCAACCAGCGGATCTGGTGTTGGGCCTGCTGGCTGTAGATGCCCACCCGCGATGGATCGGTGAACACGGCCACGTGCAGGATGCCCTGCTTGTCGAACAGCAGCGGGTCGAAGCCGCTGCCGTCGGGCGTGACCAGGCTGCCGGTCAGCAGCACGACCTCGGAAGCGACGAAGGCCTCCATGAAGGCGCGGATCGGCACCGCCCCGTCCATCGCCGCCTTCAGCAGGGTTTCGATCGGGGTCTGCGGGGCGAGGTCGGTCATGGCGGTACGGCAGGGCGTGAGGGGGGCCTATTGTAGGGTCGAGCCTGCTCGACTGCTCGAAGAGCGTGCCAACCGAGGTTGGCACCCACCAGAGCGGTAGCGCCGGGCCATGCCCGGCGGCGCCCTCACCGTCCCAGACGCTGGTCCCGAGCCTTCTGGTCGGTCATCGCCTTGTCCAGCTCGACCTGCAGCGCTGGCTGCTGCACGGCGGCATCCAGCACGTACACCTTCACGCCATGCGCAGGCACTTCGGCCTTCAGGGAGGCATCCACCTGCAACGAACCGCCGTCCAGCGCATCACGCCAGCGGCCAGCCTGGACGTAACGCGCCACGGTGAAGCTCCTGGCCTGGTCGCCCTTGTTCAGCAGCACCAGCGCGGTCTGCGCCACCTCGCCCTGCTGCAGCACACGGAAGAACACCGCCTCATCACCCTGCAGGCGCTCGTTCACCTGCAGGCCGCGCTGCAGCGCCGGGGTGGCTTCACGCAGTCGCGCGATACGCTGCAGCGGCGCGAAGATGGGGCTCTTCGGCGCCGCATCCACACGCGGCTGGCCGAAGTAGGCGCGGTTGCCGGCGTGCTCGGCGCGGCCACGCATGAAACCGGTCTCCGAGCCGTAATAGACCACCGGAATGCCGCGCGCGGTGAACAGCCAGTTGTGCGCATCGATGAAACCGCTGTCGCTGGCCTGCAGGCGCGGCATGTCGTGGTTGTCGTAGAAGCTCATCAGCTCGTACGGGTTGGCGTACGGCCCCCCGCTCAGGTGCAGCGGCTCGGCCAGCGTTTCAAAGCCCTTGCCGGCGGTGCCGAAGGTCTGCTCCAGTGCACCGCGCAGCGGGAAGTCGAGCACGCTGACATTGGCGTTGGCCGGCCAGGTGTGCTCGGCAATGGTCGCCGCGTTGTAGTCGAAGGCTTCGCCAAACATGAACATGCCCGGATGCTCGGCGCGGATGCGCTTGACGAATTCATGCCACCACGGGTGCGGCAGCCAGCCGATGGTGTCGATGCGCAACGCGTCCACGCCCTGCGCGGTCCACTGCAGGTAGGCGCCGACCAGGTACTCCATCACCGCCGGATTGTCCTGGTTGAAGTCGGACAGCTCGGCCAGGTTGCCATCGAAGATCGAGCCATCCTTGCTGTCGACCGGACCAACGTTGTTGTAGAACGCGTGCAGCGGGTTGTGCTTCGGATCCAGTTTCTGCGGGGGCAGGTTCTGGTGGTCGGCAATCAGTTTTCCATCCCGGTCGAAGATCTGGCCGAACTGTGGCTGCCGCGTCGGCATGGTCCAGGCCGGCGAACCGTGGTTGCCCACGATATCCAGCACCACCTTCAAGCCAGCACCGTGCAGGCCCTTGGTCAATCCGGCAAAGTCCAGGTCCTTGCTGGGCAGGTGTTCATCGAGTTTGTAGAAATTGATGCCCCAGTAGCCGTGGTAGCCGGTCTTGCCACGGTCGGTCAGCGTGCTGGTGCAGCTGATCGGCTTGCTGCCGGTAAAGGCTTCGTCCGGGTTGTCCACGATCGGCGTGATCCACACCGCGCCGAACCCCAGATTGCGGATGTACTGCGCATTGTCGAGCACGCCGCGGAAATCACCACCGAGGTAACCGATGTTGCCGTCCACCTTGTCCGGGCACGGCACCGGGATATCGAAGGTGCGGTGCTTGCCGCCCTGGTCGCGGTGATCGTTGGACGGATCGCCGTTGACGAAGCGGTCGGTGACCACGAAATACACCGCATCACTGGCGAACGGTTCGGTGGTACCGACGTAGTCCGGACGCGGCGCGGCCACCGCCTGACCAGCCAGCACCAGGGAAACAGCAACAGACAGCACACCACGCATCACACCACCTCCGGACGGGACGGAACCCGCAGCACGCACAGGCCGGCGACGAACAGGCTGCAGCCGCCCAGCACCAGCACATGCATCGGTTGACCACCCAGCCAGGCGCGCAGGGCAAAACCGAGCGCGCTGGCCGCGACCAGCTGCGGGATCACGATGAAGAAATTGAAGATGCCCATGTACACGCCCATCTTCGACGCCGGCACGCTGTCGGACAGCAGTGCGTAGGGCAGTGAGAGGATCGACGCCCAGGCGAAGCCGACGCCGGCCATCGACAGCAGCAGCCAGTGCGGGTCGCGGATGAACATCAGCGATACCAGACCGGCGCCACCCAACCACAGGTTGAGCAGGTGGCTCCAGCGCAGGCCGATGGCACGCACCATCGGTGGAATCAGTACCGCGGCCAGCGCAGCGAAGCCGTTGTAGGCGCCGAACAGTACGCCCACCCAGTTGGCGCCCTCGTTGTAGGCCGCCGTCTTCGGGTCGTCCGAACCGAAGTGGACACCGGCCACTGCGGCAGTGGTGTAGATCCACATGGCGAACAGCGCGAACCACGAGAAGAACTGCACCCAGGCCAGCCGCCGCATCGTGACCGGCATCGCCCGCAGGTCGCCCACGATGGCGGCCAGCATATGCGTGCCAGGCAACGCGCCGGCCACGGCCAGCAGCAGGCCGTAGCCGGCACACAGGCCGGCCAGCACGTACAGCATCCGGTCGCCCTGCCGCCACGCGATCAGCAGCGCCAGCAGCACGCCCAGCCCCAGCCATACGGCCACCTGCGTCCAGGGCGCCGGACCGCTGATCGTCGCCGCCGCGTAATGTGCCGGCGGCTCGGCATCATCGAACCCGGCCAGCTCCGCCGGTGAATATTCGCGGGTGCTGACCACCGTCCAGGTGATCGCCGCCAGCAGCACCACCGCGCCGAAGTAGAACGCATAGCGCACGGTGTCCGGCACTTCACCTGCGGCGGCCGTATTGGCGACGCCGAAGTGGGCCAGGATGAACGGCAGGAAGCTGGCGACGATGGCGCCCACGCCGATGAAGAAGCTCTGCATGGCATAGCCGGTGGGGCGCTGGCGTGGCGCCAGCTGGTCGCCGACGAAGGCGCGGAATGGCTCCATCGATACGTTGATCGAGGCATCCAGCACCCACAGCGTACCGGCGGCGATCCACAGCGTTGGCGAATTCGGCATCACCAGCAGGGCCAGCGTGGTCAGCACCGCACCGATCATGAAGTATGGACGACGGCGCCCCCAGCGGGTCCAGGTGCGGTCGGACAGGTAACCGATCACCGGCTGCACCAGCAGGCCGGTCAGCGGCGCGGCGATCCACAATCCAGGTACCGCGTCGATGTCCGCGCCCAGCGTCTCGAAGATGCGGCTGGCGTTGGCGTTCTGCAGGGCGAACCCGAACTGGATGCCGAGGAAGCCGAAACACATGTTCCAGATCTGCCAGAACGACAGTTGTGGCTTGGCGGGACGATTCATCGTGCGTCCTCTTCCGCCGCCACCTGCGTCACCTTCAACGCCTGCACCTGCGCCTGGTTGAGCACGCCGTCGCGCCCGCCCTTTCCGCCGGTGTAGTGCGCGAAATGCTGCAGCGCGCTCATGTTGAAGCCTTCTTCAAGCGCGACCGTGCACGGCCCCTTGGGCACGGTGAACGTTGCCGAGGTCGAGTCCTGCACGGCCACGCTGTGCGGCATCGCAACCGTATGCCGCTGCAAAGGCTGGCCCGGGCACTGCAGCACCAGCTGCTTGACTGCAGCCGTGACGCCGGTGTTGATCGGCCCGTTCGGGTTGCGGTACTGCAGGCGCAGGCGCACCTGCCCGGCCTTGGCCGAGGTGAACTGCCAGCGTTCCTCGCCCTTCAGCACCTGCTGCGGACCGACGCAGAGCATCGGGCTGTGCAGCGATTCCAACGTGCCTTCGCGCCGGGTCAGGCTGAGGCAATGCTGCAGGCCATCGTCGTTGATGCGCGCCACGCCGTTGCTGGCGGTGACCGCCTTGCCGTCCTTCCACAGCACCTGATCGGCTGCCACCGGAACGTTCCAGCCCGTGCCCTTGCGCGGGGCCTGCGGCGCAACCGGCGTGGCCGGCGCACGCACGTTGGCATCCGCAGCCGTGGCAGCTAAACCGGTTGCTGCCGGGGCGGCGACCAGCTGCACTGTCGTGGTGCTGCCACGCGTGGTGGCTCTGCCGGCCACCAGCAGGCCATCGCCCACGTTCTGCGGGCGCTCCAGCACATAGCGCTTGCCGTTGGCTTCCAACGTGATACGGGAATGTGTGCCGAACAGTTCCGGCACCAGCGCGGCCGGCAGCTTGGGCTGCACGCGGCCATCGTCCTGCACGCCGAACACGCCTTCGGTGACCATGGCCAGATAGCCGGCCACCGACCACAGCTGGCGCTCGGAATTGACCACCGGCCCGCTCAGCGCGCCTTCGTCCACATGCACGGCCTGGCTGACAAGCTCGTAGTTTTCCATGTTGGAACCGGCCAGCGCGGCGCCGCGCATCAGCGAACGGATCTCGGCGGCAATGCGCGGGACATCATCCAGCTGGCGCGCCGCGCGCAGCGAATAGGCGCTGACGAACGGCCAGATGGCGCGGTTGTGATAGATCGGCTGCTGCCCTTCCTGCGGCCAGACCACCGGACTGCCGGCCGGCCCGATCGGGTACGCCGCCAGCGCACGGCGCGCACGCCCGGTCGGCAGCACGTCGGCCAGGATACCCAGCGACAGGCCCAGCAGATCGACCTTGGCGTACGGCACCGGGTGCGCCGCTTCGCCGATGTAGCTCATGTACTGGCCCATGTCCTCCCGCCAGAAGCGCGCATCGATCTGCTGCGCCAACGCATCGGCCCACGCCTTGTACTCGTCCGCGCGGGCATCGCCGCGCTGGCCGGCCAGGCGTTCGGCCAGGCGCAGCGCCTGGTAGTGCAGTACGTTGGTGGATAGCGCGTAGGAATCACCGATGAAGCGCACGTCCTCGCGGGTCCAGTCCGGATAGGTCTGCTCGCGCCAGTCCAGGAACGAGGTCTCGCCGCGGTACAGGCCCACCTGCGCGTCGAACACCATCGCGCGGTCCTGGGCCAGCGTGCCCTGCAGCGCCTGCCAGACCTGATCGGCAAACGCCGGATCATCCAGCAGGTGGCGCGCGGCCAGGAACCACACCACGCGGTCGCTGCTGATCGGCCAGCTGCCGCCGGACCCGGTGTCCTGCGCCACGAACAGGCCGGGCGTGTGACCATCTCGGGCCGCCGACAGCTTGAACTGCAGCGACTGCCGGGTGCGTTGCGGGTCCAGCCGCGCCAGCGCCAGATCGGCGGCGAAGCTGACATCGCGGGTCCACACATAGGGCCAGCGCGCGCCGGTCTGGAAGCACTCGCACGGCACCGGCCGGCCTTCGTCGAACGCAGGATCGCGAATCGCGTCCACACGGTCCTGGTCCATTTCCTGCTGGGCCAGCGCGAACAGCGCGTCGAACATCACGCTGCCGGTCTGGCTGCGCATCGGCATGGGCGCGATACGCACCTCACCTTTCGGCGCATGCAGTACGAAGCTGCCGTTGGCAGCGGCTTCGGCACGCGCATGGCGGCCGTCGAATTGCAGGTCGGCCGCCTGCGCGGTCGATCCCAGCGCTGCCCCCAGGGCAGCGGTCAGGCAAATGATCTTCAGCATCGAAGCGGCGGACCGGCTTGCGCCCGTCGGCCTCCCTCCCTCTCTGCACGCGTTGTAGGTCCGCACCGTCGTTGCCGGCGGGCGGGCACGGCCCCTCCCTCAAGGTGCCTTGGCCCCATGGTAGACGCGGGGCTGTCGGCTGCGTCCAGCTGCATACGTATTCATGGCGCCACGCGGTAGCGCGCCTGCTGTGCTGGCTTATGGTCCGGGTCTGCCAACGGCGCCTTGGGAGGGAAACTGCCGATGTCACCCACTGCTGTACGCGCGGCAATCGCGCACCTGCTCGGCCTGGCCCTGTTGGCCTGGGCCACGCTGGCACAGGCCGCGCCACAGGTCGCCAGCGTCGAATCACCCGGCAAGGTGCTGAAGGTCAGCCTGGTGCTGGACGGCGGCACCGCCCGCTACCGCGTCGAGCGTTTCGGCGAGCCCGTGGTGGAGGATTCGAAGCTCGGCTTCGCCCTGCGCGATGGCCGCCTGGACCGCGATTTCGCCCTGCTCGGCCAGCAGCGGCGCAGCGTCGACGACAGTTGGGAGCAGCCGTGGGGCGAGCGCCGGGTCACCCGCAACCACTTCAACGAGCTGACCGTGCAGCTGGCCGAGACCACGGGCAGCAAGCGGCGGCTGGATGTGGTGTTCCGCGTCTACGACGACGGCATCGGCTTCCGCTACGTGTTCCCCGAGCAGCCGAACCTGCGCGAAGCGATCATCGATGACGAGCTGACCGAGTTTGCCATCGCACAGGATTCCACCGCCTGGTGGATTCCCGCCGGCGAACCGATCCATTACGAGTACCTGTACCAGCGTACCCCGCTGCGCGAAGTGCCGCTGGTGCATACGCCGATGACCCTGCGCAGCCGCGATGGCCTGCACGTGGCGATCCACGAGGCTGCGCTGGTGGACTACGCCGGCATGTGGCTGCGCCGCACCGAGGGCCAGCGCCTGCGCGCGCAGCTCTCGCCCTCGGCCGAAGGCTGGAAGGTGCGCCGTGCCCTCCCCTTCGCCACACCCTGGCGCACGCTGCAGGTTGCTGACCGCGCGGGTGGCCTGATCGAATCGGACCTGATCCTCAACCTCAACGAACCCAATGCGCTGGGCGACGTGAGCTGGGTGAAGCCCGCCAAGTACCTCGGGGTGTGGTGGTCGATGCACCTGGACAACGAGAGCTGGGCGACCGGGCCGAAGCATGCGGCCACCACCGCCAGGACGAAGAAGGTGATCGACTTCGCTGCTGCGCACGGCTTCCGCGGCGTGCTGGTGGAAGGCTGGAATCCGGGCTGGGACGGCATGTGGGTGGGTAATGGCTACAACTTTGATTTCACCCGCGCCACGCCCGATTTCGATATCGAAGCGCTGTCGGCGTATGGCCTGAAAAAGGGCGTGCACCTGATCGGCCACCACGAAACCGGCTGTGCCATCGAGCACTACGAGGATCAGTTGGGCGCCGCGCTGGACCTGTACGCACGGCTGGGGGTGGACCAGTTCAAGACCGGCTACGTCTGCGACGATGGCCAGGTCGACCGGCGAAATCCGGCTGGCGGCTCGCTCTGGCGCGAGTGGCACGACGGGCAGTTCATGGCCCGCCATCACCTGAAGGTGGTGCAGGAGGCCGCGCGCCGGCACCTGTCGGTGAACCCGCATGAGCCGATCAAGGATACCGGCCTGCGCCGCACCTACCCCAATTGGATCTCGCGCGAAGGCGCACGCGGCATGGAGTACAACGCCTGGGGCCAGCCGCCGAACCCGCCGGAGCACGAGGTCAACCTGGTGTTCACCCGGATGCTGGCCGGGCCGATGGATTACACCCCCGGCATCCTCAGCCTGAAGGGCCGCCACGGCCAGGCCATTCCCAGCACGCTGGCGCGCCAGCTGGCGCTGTACGTGGTGCTGTACAGCCCGATCCAGATGGCCGCCGACCTGCCCGAGCACTACCTGCAGCATCGCGAGGCGTTCCGCTTCATCGAAGACGTGGCGGTGGACTGGGAGCAGAGCCGCGTGCTCGATGGCGAGGTGGGCGACTACGTGACGATCGTGCGCCGCGACCGCAACAGCCGCGACTGGTTCCTCGGCAGCATCACCGATGAACACGGCCGCGTGCTGCCGGTGTCGCTGGGCTTCCTGGAACCCGGCGTGCGCTATCGCGCCGAGATCTACCGCGATGGCGAGGGCGCTGATTTCCGCAGCAACCCGTTCGCGTTCGCACGCGAAACCCGCGAGGTGACCAGCGCCGATGCAGTGACGCTGGTACTGGCACCGGGCGGTGGGCAGGCCATTCGCTTCACGCCTATCCGTTGAACGTCTTCCTGCCTGCGCGCCGCTGTAGCGCCCGAGTCCACGCTCGGGCGGCGGTGCGCAGCACCGGAACGCAGCCGAGCATGGGCTCGGCTCTACAGAACGATGCACCTGAAAGCGATTACACCCCTGCAAACGGCATTGAATACGTATGCAGGGTGATTCCCGCGAAGAACGCGCTGCCTACCATAGCGGCGACGACAGCGGCCACCGCGTCGCACGTCCACGGTCACTCCGGGACGTTCACGAATCGATCTGCAACATTGCCTGGGAGGGGAAAATGTTGAACCACAAGCGCAGCGCGCTGAGCATCGCGCTGGCCGTTGTCCTGGCGCCGACGCTGGCGTCTGCACAGTCCACGCAGAGCACCACCACGCCGGCCGCCACCGCCGCCACCAACCTGGATACGGTGCAGGTCACCGGCATCCGCCGCGGCATCGAAAACGCGATCGCGATCAAGCAGGACGCCACCTCGGTGGTCGAGGCGATTTCCGCCGAAGACATCGGCAAGCTGCCCGACGTCAGCATCGCCGAATCCATCTCGCGCCTTCCCGGCCTGGCCGCCCAGCGCGTTGCCGGCCGTGCGCAGGTGATCAGCGTGCGCGGCCTGTCACCCGACTTCGCCACCACCCTGCTCAATGGGCGTGAAGTGGTCAGCACCGGCGACAACCGCGGTGTCGAGTTCGACCAGTACCCGTCCGAGCTGGTCAACGGCGTGACCGTCTACAAGACCCCGGACGCGGCCCTGGTCGGCCAGGGCCTGTCGGGCACCATCGACATGCAGACCGCACGCCCGCTCAGCTTCGGCGAGCGCGTGATCGCGGTCAGCGGCCGCTACCAGAAGAGCTCCCTGGGCCGCGCCGCCAACATCGATCCGTATGGCAACCGCTTCAGTGCCAGCTACATCGACCAGTTCTTCGACAACACCCTGGGCATCGCCATCGGTTACGCGCACAGCGACATGCCGATCCAGGAGAACCAGGTCGGCCTCTACGAGCCCTGGACCACCGAGCACACCGACAAGGGCGAGCGTCGCGGAATCGCGCCAGGCACCTACTTCACCGATGGCATCAAGGCGCTGCGCCGTACCGGCAACAACAAGCGCGACGGCGTGATGGCGACGATCCAGTTCCGCCCGAGCAACAGCTGGACCAGCACCTTCGACGCCTTCCACACCGAAGCCGAGCAGATCGACACCGCCAACCAGTTCGAGCTGAGCCTCAGTGGCAATGGCGAGGACAGCAACAATCCCAACGCGATCCTGCCGGTGTTCAGCAATGTCGGCCGCAATGCCGATGGCAGCTTCACCGGTGGCACGATCAGCAATGCGTACCCGCTGGTCCGCGGCATGTACAACAAGCGCAAGGACAAGATCGACGCGTTCGGCTGGAACAACGAGTTCAACGTCGGCGGCGTGAAACTGGTCGCCGACCTGAACTACTCGAAGGCGACCCGCCGCGAGATCAACCTGGAAAACAACCTGCAGCTGGTGCCGCGCCCGCAGTTCGATACGATCGGCCTGGTGGTGAACAACAACAGCTTCTCGCAGATCACGCCGGGGCGCGACTATTCCAATCCGGACAGCCTCTTCCTGACCAATACGATCTATGGTTCCGGCTACGGCAAGGTGCCGGAAGTTGAAGACCGCTTGAAGGGCGCCAAGCTGGCGGCGACGCTGCCGGTTCCTGAAGCCATGTCCAGCTGGTTCTCGGATGTGGACGTGGGCGTGAACTATGCCGACCGCCGCAAGCAGAAGGCCCAGGCCGAAGGCAACATCCTGCTCGGTGCTCAGGGTGAATCCACCATCGCCCCGGACCTGCAGTACCGCCCGGTCAACCTCGGTTTCGCCGGCATCGGCTACATCCCCTCGTGGAACGTGCCGGCGGCGGTGGGTCGCTACATGACCTTCAACCCGGTCGACAACCTGGACTACCTGATTCCCAAGTCGTGGACGGTCGAGGAGAAGATCACCACCGCGTGGGCACGCCTGAACATCAACACCGACATCGGCGTGGTCGGCGTGCGCGGCAACATCGGCGTACAGATGCAGCACACCGACCAGAGCTCGGATTCGCGCTACTGGGACAGCTCGCAGCCGGCGGGCAGCAACATCCAGCCCTTCTCTGCCGGCAAGACCTACAAGGATTGGTTGCCGAGCTTGAACCTGGTGTTCATGTTCCCGCACCAGCAGACATTGCGCTTCGCCGCCGCCAAGCAGGTCGCGCGCCCGCGCGTGGACCAGATGCGTGCCGGCCTGGAGTTCGGTGTGGATACCAACAACGGCCGCCCCGGTGGCAGCGGCGGCAATCCGCTGCTGGATCCGTGGCGCGCGACCGCGCTGGACCTGTCCTATGAGAAGTACTTCGGCGAGAAGGCCTACGTCGCAGCGGCGATCTTCTACAAGGACCTGAAAAGCTACGTCTACACGCAGTCGGTGGACAACTACGACTTCAGCGGCCTGCTGGGCAATTACGTGCCGCCGCCGGGCATGACCGCACCGGTGCTGACCACCGGTATCTTCTCCACGCCGCAGAACGGCAAGGGCGGCACGTTGAAGGGGCTGGAGCTGACCGGGTCGTTCCCGCTGGAGATGCTGACCGACAGCCTGCGCGGCTTCGGCGTGCAGGCCAGCGCGACCTTCAACAAGAGCGACATCACCATCCTGGATCCGGAAAGCGCCTCCAGCGTGGGCAGTGGCCCGATCAGCCTGCCGGGCCTGTCCAAGCGCGTGTACAACTTCACCGCCTACTACGAGCGCAGTGGCTTTGAAGCACGCGTGAGCCAGCGCCGCCGCTCGGACTTCATTGGTGAGATCGGCAACTTCAACGGCAACCGCACGCTGCGTTACGTGGTGGGCGAGAACGTGACCGATGCACAGGTCAGCTACACCTTCAGCGACAGCAGCAGCCTGCGCGGGCTGACCCTGCTGCTGCAGGGCAGCAACCTGACCAACGAGCCGTACCGCACCTATGCCGGCAGCAAGGACCGCCCGCTGGAGTACATCGAGTGGGGCCGCACCTACATGCTGGGCGTGAACTACAAGTTCTGATCACGACCGGGTAGTGCCGGCCGCTGGCCGGCAACACATGGGGAGCAGGACCGGAAACCCGCTGCGCAGGCAGCGGGTTTTCTTCTGCGCGGATGCCGGCCGTTGGTCGGCCAGGCCCACCCACAAAAAAGGGACGGGGCGCTTCGGCCCCGTCCCCGCAAGTACCGCCACCGGAGAAAACGGTCAGCTGCGTCGGGCGCAATACACCGCGCGCGGCGGCAGCTGGAGTTCATTGCCCTGCACCGTGCCCGCATCCGGGCCCGGTACCGTCACCTGCTGCCAGTTGCCCGGCGGCAGCGGATGGCTCACCGCCTCGGCCGACAGGTTGAAGGCCAGCAGGAGGGTTTCATCTGCAAGCATACGCTCGAACAGCAGCACTGGCTCGGCACTTTCGATGAAACGGATGCTGCCATGCAGAAGTGCCGGCTGACTACGCCGCCAGGCCAGGAATGCCCGGAACGCGGTCAGCACCGAGTGCGGGTCGCGTTCCTGCACCGCCACCGCCGCCGCCCGGTGCTCGGCCGGAATCGGCAGCCACGGCTGGCCGGACGTGAAACCGGCCAGCGGCGCATCGGTCCACGGCATCGGCGTGCGGCAGCCATCACGGCCCTTGAAGTTCGGCCAGAAGGTGATGCCGTAGGGGTCCTGCAGGGCCTCGAACGGCACCTCGGCCTCGGCCAGGCCCAGCTCCTCGCCCTGGTACAGGCACACCGAGCCGCGCAGCGAGCACAGCAGCGCCACCAGCATCCGCGCCAGCCGCGGGTCGGCCGGGTGCCCGCCCCAACGGCTGACCGCCCGCTCCACGTCGTGATTCGAAACCGCCCAGCATGGCCAGCCTTCGGTCATCGCCGCTTCCAGGCGGGAGACCGTGTCGCGGATGTAGGCCGCGCTGTAGTCGTCCACCAGCAGTTCGAAGCTGTAGCCCATGTGCAGGCGGCCGTCCCGGGTGTACTCGGCGGTGGTGGCCAGCGAGTCCTCCGAGGAGATCTCGCCCAGGCTCACCGCGCCCGGGTACTCGTCCAGCAGCGCGCGCAGGCGCTCCAGGAAGGGCAGGTTCTCCGGCTGGGTGTTGTTGTAGTAGTGGTACTGGTACGCGTACGGGTTGTCCGGGCTGAAGCCGCGGCCCACGCGCTTGTCGGCGGGCTTTGGCGGGTTGTCGCGCAGCTGCGCGTCGTGGAAGCAGAAATTGATGGCGTCCAGGCGGAAGCCGTCCACGCCGCGGTCCAGCCAGAAGCGCACGTTGTCCAGGGTGGCCTGCTGCACGTCCGGGTGGTGGAAGTTCAGGTCCGGCTGGTCGACCAGGAAGTTGTGCAGGTAGTACTGCTCACGGCGCGGCTCCCACTGCCAGGCGCCGCCGCCGAACAGCGACAGCCAGTTGTTGGGCGGAGTGCCGTCCTCGCGCGGATCGGCCCACACGTACCAGTCGGCCTTCGGATTGCTGCGGTCCTGGCGGCTCTCGCGGAACCAGGCGTGCTCGATCGAGGTATGGCTCAGCACCTGGTCGATCATCACCTTCAGGCCCAGGCCGTGGGCCTTGGCCAGCAGCCGGTCGAAGTCGTCCAGGCTGCCGAACAGCGGGTCGACGTCGCGGTAGTCGGCGATGTCGTAGCCGAAGTCGGCCATGGGGGACTTGAAGAACGGCGAAATCCAGATCGCGTCCACGCCCAGCGCGGCGATGTGGTCCAGCCGCTCGATGATGCCCGGCAGGTCACCCACCCCGTCGCCGTTGGCATCGAGGTAGCTGCGCGGGTAGATCTGGTAGATGACGGCTCCGCGCCACCATGGATAGTGCGACATCGACAGCCCCCCTCCGGGCATGCAGGGCCCACCGGAAGCGGGCCGAAATCCTGTTCCGGCAAGCTTAGCGGTGGCCTCCAGGGCATGGCGCAGCCTGCATACGTATTCACGCTGGCCGCTGGCGTGACCACGCCGCAGCGGCGTGCCAGTCCGGTTTGCGCCCGGAGTTCACGGGCAACGCCTATAATCAACGGCGAGCCTGAAAGCCTGATCGCATGACCATCACCGAAGACACCCGTCCCGCCCTGGGCCTGCCCCAGATCCAGTCGCTTGCTGCGGCCGACATGGCCGCCGTCGACGCCGTGATCCGGCGCCGGCTGTCCTCGGACGTCGTGCTGATCAACCAGATCGCCGACCACATCATTTCCGCCGGCGGCAAGCGCCTGCGCCCGATGCTGGTCATGCTGGCCGGCCATGCGGTCGGCCAGGCCGGCCCGGATCACCACCAGCTGGCGGCAATCATCGAGTTCATCCACACTTCCACCCTGCTGCATGACGACGTGGTGGACGAATCCAGCCTGCGCCGTGGCCGCAGCACCGCCAACGCGCTGTGGGGCAATGCACCGAGCGTGCTGGTCGGCGACTTCCTGTACTCGCGCAGCTTCCAGCTGATGGTCGAACTGGAGCGCATGTCGGTGATGCAGATCCTGGCCGATGCCACCAACCGCATCGCCGAGGGTGAGGTGTTGCAGCTGCTGCACGTGCACAACCCCGATACCGACGAAGCCGCGTACCTCCGCGTAATCGAGCGCAAGACCGCGGTGCTGTTCGCCGCCGGCACCCGCCTGGGCGCGCTGGCCAGTGGCGTGGACGAAGCCAAGCAACAGGCCCTGTTCGACTACGGCATGCACCTGGGCTACGCGTTCCAGATCGCCGACGACGTGCTGGACTACTCGGCCAACGCCGAGGAACTGGGCAAGAACCTGGGCGACGACCTCGCCGAGGGCAAGGCCACGTTGCCGCTGATCCACGCGATGGCCCACTCCGACGACGCCACCCGCGAGCGCCTGCGCACCATCGTGCAGGACGGCGACGCCTCGGCGATGCCGGAAGTGCTGGCTGCGATCCGCGCCACCGGCGGCCTGGAGTACAGCCGCGCGCGTGCGGAGGAATACGCCGAAGCCGCCGAGCGCGCGCTCGATGGCCTGGGCGACAACGACGCGGTCGCCGCCCTGCGCGGCCTGGCCCGCTACGCGGTGCAGCGCTCGCATTGATCGATTGAGGTGTGCCGACCAACGGTCGGCACCTACCGCGGCTGTGGGTGGATGCCGACCATTGGTCGGCACTGGAACATGGGTGGGTGCCAACCTTGGTCGGCACTGGAACATCGGTGGGTGCCAACCTTGGTCGGCACTGGAACATCGGTGGGTGCCAACCTTGGTCGGCACGCCTTTGTTTACCGGAACCGCTCCTCGAAGAACTCATCCAGCGCCTTCCATGCGCGCTTGGCCGCCCGTTCGTTGTACTGGCAGCCCGGCGGACTGTTGGCATCGCGCTCGGCAAAGCAGTGCACCGCACCACTGTAGTTGGTGAACTCCCAATCGACCTTGGCCGCGTTCATTTCCTTCTGGAAACCGGCGATGTCCTCGGCGGTCACGCTCTTGTCGTCGGCGCCATTGAGCACCAGCACCGACGGATGGCTGCCACCGGCCTGCGCCGGCAACGGCGAGCCCAATCCACCGTGCAGGCTCACCACACCGGCCAGCGGCGCACCGGCCCGGGCCAGCTCCAGCACCGTGGTGCCGCCAAAACAGAAGCCCACCGCGCCGATCCGGCTGGCATCCAGCGGCACCTTGCCGGCCTGCGCCTTGAGCACGTTCACCGCCTCCAGCGCGCGGGCACGCAGCAACGGCCGGTCGTTGCGCAGCTTGGTCGCCACCGGCCCGGCCTCGGCATCGGTCTTCGGCCGCACACCCTTGCCGTAGACATCGGCCACCAGCACCACGTAGTCGTCACCGGCCAGCTGCTTGGCCTTCTCGATGGCCGATTCGTTCACGCCCTTCCAGTTCGGCACCATCACCAGGCCAGGGCGCTTGTCATGCTCGCCGTCGTCATAGACCAGCACGCCACTGAAGGTCGTGCCCTGGTGTTTCCATTCCACCGGCTGCGTCTTCATCGCCGCCCACGCCGGCATCGCCGCCAGCCCCAGGATCACCGCCACACCGCATCGCCAACGATTCATGCGCCTGCTCCGCAAGAAAAAGGGGACGGAGGGGATTAAGCCGTAATAGCCCCTCCCGCGTCGCATTCTGCATTGGCGGCGTGACGCAGGTGTGGTTGGATACGACTTAATCCCCTCCGTCCCCTTTTTTCGCATGAATCTTGTTGATCGCTTTCTGTCTGGCCTGATCCCGCGTTTGCCTGCCGAGGATGCCCCGCAGTGGGCACATGTCCAGGGCGCCAGCGCCGAAGACCTGCAGCGCCTGCGTGTGCAGTGGCCGCAGGTGCCGGGCAGCCTGGTGGAGCTGCTGTCGCGCGTGGATGGCACCCACTACCGGGAGTACCCCGCGGGCAAGGTCTGCGTGCTGATGCTCGGCTCGGATGTCGAGGACGGCGGCTATCCGTACTACCTGCGATCGGTCGCGCAGATCTTCGAGGACCAGCAGCGGTGGGACGACAGCATCCGTTCCATCTACGAAGAGTGGCTGGATGACGAGCCGGAGATTCTCGGCGAGGGCATCGATGCGGATCTGCCGATGAGCCGCCGGCTGTGTTTCTCGCACTGCATGAACAACGGTGGCACCTCGATGCTGTATCTGGATTTCGATCCGGCACCGGGCGGCACCGTCGGCCAGGTGGTGCGCTACCTGCACGATCCGGACAGCTACGCGGTGATCGCACCGAGCTTCGATGCGTACCTGCAGCAGCTGATCGATGGCGTTTACGCGTTCATCGACGAAGACCAGTAGATCCACGCCATGTGTGGATGAATTCCCCGCTGGGTTGCCGGCCAGCGGCCGGCACTACCCTCAGGCGATGCCCAACCCCGGAATCGCGCTGATGCTGTCCGGGTCGAATCCGGCCAGTTCGGCGAAATGGCGACCACGCGCCACGTAATCGCGGTAGGCACCAAAACTGGGCGCGCCCGGCGACAGCAGCACCACCCCGCCCTGCGCACCCAGCGCCGCGCGTGCAAGCGCCATCGCCTCGGGCAGGTCGCCGGCGGCGTGCAGGCCGAAGCGGCCGGCATCGGCCAGCGGCTGCAGCATCGCGTGGATGCGCGGGCCGTTGCTGCCCATGGTCACAATCTCCACCGGCGGCACGTCGTGCGCCATGTGCTGCATGAAATCGGTCCAGTCCAGGCCGCGGTCATGCCCGCCCACCAGCAGCGCGATGCGCTGCCCGGCGAAGCATTCCAGCGCGGCCAGGCTGGCATGCGGCGTGGTGCTGATCGAATCGTTGACGTAGGTCAGGCCATGGGCCACGCCAATGCGCTGCAGGCGATTCGGCAGCGGACGGAAATCCTGCACCGCCGGTGCCAGCGCCACCGCGTCCAGGCCCAGCGCTTCCAGTGCAGCCAGCACCGCGCACAGGTTGCCGCGGTTGTGGCGGCCCGGCAGCGGCGTGTTGCGGGTATCGAACACCGCCTGTTCGCCGCGATGCACGATGTCAGCGCGCATGTGCCACCCCTGCGGCTGGTTGAACCAGACCACCTCACTATCGGGCAGCGACAGTGCCGCCAGGTGCGGATCGGCGGCATTGAGCACGGCGATGCGCGGCGCAGCTTCAGTCACCAGCCGCAGCTTGTCTTCGATGTAACGTTGTTCGCTGCCGTGCCAGTCCAGGTGTTCGGGGAACAGGTTCAGTACCACCGCCACCTGCGGATGAGCGCCACTGCGCGCCACTTCACCGGTCTGGTAACTGGACAGTTCCACCGCCCAATACTCGGGTGCCGGCTGCGGATCCAGCACTTCCAGCAGCGGCAGGCCGATGTTGCCGACCAGGCCGGTACGATGACCGGCGGCACGCAGCAGGTGCGCGACCAAGGCGGTGGTGGTGCTCTTGCCCTTGGTACCGGTCACGCACACGGTGTCGTGCACGATGCCGTCGTCGGCCGCGTGTTCGGCAAACCACAACGCGGTGCCGCCGATGAAGGTGGTGCCCTGCTCTGCCGCCGCCAGCGCGATCGGCTGGTAAGGGCTGATGCCGGGCGACTTGATCACCACATCGAACGCGGCCAGCGCATCGGCCGAGGGTTCGCCACGCACGTCCAGCGCGCCCTGCGTTTCCGCACGCGCGGCTTCGGCTTCAGCGGCCGGGCAGAACAAGCTCAGGCCAAGCGTTGGCAGGCGCTCACGCAGCACCGCAAACGCGGCGCGGCCCTCACGGCCCCAGCCCCACAGCGCAACGTGCTTTCCCTCAAGCTTCGAAATCTTCACGGACCCGTTCCCACAGCGCAGCCGGAACGCGGTGCTCGCCCTGCAGCTGCAGCAGCGGCGCCAGTTCCAGTTCGGCGGCATCCAGCTGCGGCTGGATCTCGTTGCAGAAGCGCTTCACCAGCACATCTTCCTTCCACTCCGGCCGCTGCGCCAAGGTCGCCATCGCTGCACGCGATTCGCGGCCCTCGCCCACGCACTCGAACGGCTTGTGGTCCTGGAATTCCAGCAGCGCGTCGAAGCCACCGGCCTGTTCGGCATCGTCCAGCAGATTGCGGCCGAAGATGCGCACCAGGCGCGTCTTCGGCATGAACGGGGCCAGCGCCAGGAACACGAAGTGGCACTTCGGGCAGACGCCGCACCAGCGGTTCACCGGGCGCTCGCCGAGGATGTGGAAATTGCGGTTGCAGCTGGAGAAATGCGCGTCGTAGAAATCGGTCTTGGCGAACTGGCGGGCCACCGCCAGCTCCGACATCGGGCGCAGCAGCGAGTAGTACTGCAGGTCCGCCGCGACGTGCGCCTGCACATGGCTGCCGAACGCCTGCTCGAACGCCCAGCCCTTGGACCACTGGTGATTCACTTCGCCGGTGCCCGGAATCTGGCTGCCGTAGCTGGCCGAAAGTTCGTTGGAGAACACCACCTGGTCCACGCCCTGCAACAGCGCGGCCAGCACCATGATCGCCGAGTTCACCGCGGTAACCGGGATATGCCCGTTCCACGCGCCCTGGCGGTTGAGCTCGAACAGTTCCGGCGCCAGCGCGCGGCCCAGGTTCAGGATCGGCAGGCCGGTGCGCTCGGCGCAGGCACGGATCAGTTGCGAACCACCGATCCAGGTCACCGTTTCGTCCACGCCGGCACGGCGCAGCGCTTCGATGCTGACCAGCGAATCCTTGCCGCCGCCGATCGCCACCAGTGCGTGCGGCTGCAGGCCCAGCACCGGTGCCTGCACCGCTTCGCCCTGCACCGGCAGGCGGAAACGCCCGCGCAGGTTCAGGCCGTTGCGGTAGGCGAACTCGCCCAGGCCATTGAGGTAGACCGTCTCCACCAGCGCCGCGGTATCGGCATCGATGGCATAGCTGTCGATGCTGACCGTCTCCGGCACGCCGGCCTTGTAGTAGCTGACACCGGCAATCAGGTGCAGCAGCTGCAGCGCACGCTGCACGGCGGCGGCACGCGCCTCGTCCAGCACGAACGGGGCGCCCGGCACGGTGATGGTTTCCACCATCTCCGGGCCGTCATCGAAGGCGTAGACCAGCTTGGCCACGCCGGTCTCCGCAGCGAATTCGCAGCGGACGAAGCGGAAGCGGGAAACCTGGTGTTTGTCGAAAGCAGTCATGGTGTATCCGGTCAGGCACGGACCCGCGCAAGGGCGCGGGACGTGTCGGTGGGCGGGTGCAGGGCGCGCGCGGCGATCATTCGATCACGTCTTCGCGCGGCAGCATCCGCTGGTTGTAGGTGTTGGCCATCGAATAGCCGTAGGCGCCGGCATCGGCGATCAGCATCACGTCATCCGGCGCGGTCGACACCGGCAGCTTGCGGCGCTTGCCGAACACATCGCTGGATTCGCAGATCGGGCCGACCACATCGAATGCCGCCTCGGCATAACCACCCTGACGGCTGAGGTTCTCGATGTCGTGCCATGCGTCGTACAGGGCGGGGCGCATCAGTGCATTCATGCCGGCATCCAGGCCGACGCGACGCACGCCCTCCTTTTCCACCACCTGGGTGACGTGGGTCAGCAGCACACCGGACTCGGCCACCAGGTAGCGGCCCGGCTCGATCGCCAGGCGGAACGCCGGATGCAGCGCCTTGACCTCGGCCAGGCCAGCGGCCCAGGCATCCAGGTCGAACGGCTCGTCCTCGGCGGAATACGGAATCGGCAGTCCGCCACCGATGTCGATGGTCTGCACGCTGCCGATGCGGCGGGCGAAACCGGCCAGCTCATCGCACATCAGGCGCCAGTGCTGGGCAGTCTCCACGCCGCTGCCAAGGTGCGCGTGCAGGCCGACCACGCGGCTGCCCAGGTCGGTGGCCGCGCGCACGAATTCGTCGACGCGGGCGATCGGCAGGCCGAACTTGGAGTCCTTGCCGCCGGTACGGACCTTGGCATGGTGGCCTTCGCCACGGCCCAGGTCGACACGCAGCCACAGCTCGCGGTTGCGGAACAGGTCCGGCCAGCGCTGCAGTGCTTCGACGTTGTCGACGGTCACGGTCACACCGAGCGCGAACGCCGCCTCGTACTCGCTGCGCGGGCAGAAGCTGGGGGTGAACAGCACGCGCTTGGGCGACAGTTCCGGCAGGTGCTGGAACACATGCTTCAGCTCGCCGTGCGACACGCATTCCAGGCCGAAACCTTCGGCTTCCAGCAGCTGCAGGATGGCCGGGTGGCTGTTGGCCTTGATCGCGTAGTAACGCTGGTCGATCGGCTTGATCGCGGCCAGCGCGCGGGCGCGGGCGCGCACGGTCGGCAGGTGGTAGACGTAGCGCGGCGTACCGGCATCGGCCAGCTGCAGCAGGTGCGCACGCTGACCCCGCCGCCACGGCGTACCACGCGGGCGCACGGTGCCGGCGATCTCGCGCCAGCGCGGGCCGAACACCTCGGCCTCTTCCACCGGCATCGCACCGCTGTCGATCAGCTCGGCATGCAGCACGGGCAACAGGCCATCGGCATCGGCTTCGTCGATGACGAAGGTCAGGTTCAGGTCGTTGGACGACTGCGAGATCATGTGCACGCGCTCGCGGCCGAAGGTGGCCCACACGTCCGACAGCTTGTGCAGCAGCGAGCGCATGCCACGGCCAACCAGGGTGATGGCCGCGCACGGCACGATCACCTTCACCTTGCAGATCTGCGACAGGTCGGCCGACAGCGCGGCCAGCACATCGGTGTTGACCAGGTTCTCGGACGGGTCCAGCGACACCGTGACGTTGGTTTCGGCCGAACCGATCAGGTCCACCGAAAGCCCGTGCTTCTTGAACAGGTTGAACACATCAGCCAGGAAGCCGACCTGCTGCCACATGCCGATGCCTTCCATCGACACCAGCACGATGCCGTTGCGGCGGCTGATCGCCTTCACCCCCGGCACCGGCGCGGCGCTGCCGTCGATGCTGGTGCCCGGCAGTTCCGGGCGCTCGGTGTCGAGGATGGCCATCGGCACGCCGGCATCGCGGCACGGCTTGATCGAGCGCGGGTGCAGCACCTTGGCGCCGGTGGTGGCGATTTCCTGTGCTTCGTAATAGTCCAGGCGGGTCAGCAGGCGCGCGTCCGGCACGTCCTTCGGGTTGGCGCTGAACATGCCCGGCACGTCGGTCCAGATCTCCACGCGGCTGGCGCCGAGCAGCGCACCGAAGTACGCCGCCGAGGTATCCGAGCCACCACGGCCGAGGATGGCGGTGCCGCCATCGGCATGCCGCGAGATGAAGCCCTGGGTGATCAGCAGGCGGGTCGGCTGCGCGCGGAAGCGCTGCATCCACTCCGCATCCGCACGCCACTGGCAGTTCACCGACAGGCGCTGCGACCAGTCGCTCTGGTTCGGCTGCGGCGGCATCGCATCCAGCCACTGCCGGGCATCCATCCAGCCCATGTCCAGGCCCGAGGCGTGCAGGTAGGCCGCGCCCAGGGTGGAGGACAACAGCTCGCCCTGGCCCAGCACGTCGGCCTGCCAGTCCAATGGACGGGTGGCCGCACGCGCGTCGTCGAGCAGGCCCTGCAGCGCCGCCAGGCGCTCGGCCAGCACTTCGCGGCCCAGGCCCAGTTCAACCAGGAAGCCCTCGTGGCGCTCGACCAGCGCCGCCACGCGATCACGGCTGTCCGGCGCGCCATCGGCGATCGCGGTCAGTTCGTTGGTGACCCCGGACAGCGCCGACACCACTACCAGCACGCGCGAGCCGGTCTCTTCCGCACGTTTTTTCGCCAGCTTCCCGATCGTGTCCCAGCGATGACGACGCGACACCGAGGTGCCGCCGAACTTCAGTACGATCCAACGATCGACAAGGGGGGAAGCTGACATGGATTGGCTATGTAGAATGTGGGGAAGCCGCCCTCGGGGGCGGAACCTTTGATTCTAAGCGCAATATCCCCGTAGATGGCCGTCCTCCGTTACCTGCAGCTCGATGTCTTCGCCCCCCGCCCCGGCACCGGCAACCCACTGGGCGTCATCCTGGACGCCGACGGGCTCTCCAGCCGCCAGATGCAGGCCCTGGCCGCCTGGCTGAATCTGTCCGAGACGGTGTTCTTCCTGCGCCCCAGCGCGCCGGGTGCCGACTACCACATCCGCATCTTCACCCCGACCCGCGAGCTGGCATTTGCTGGCCACCCCAGCGTCGGCGCCGCCTGGGCCGCGGTGAGCTGTGGCTTGGCGCAACCGCGCGACGGCGCCCTGCTGCAGCAATGCGCTGCGGGGTTGCTGCCGGTACGGGTGAGCGGTCCGGCCGAGGCACTGCAGATCCAGCTGGCCAGCCCACCGGCACGGCAACTGGACACGAGGGTGGACGCCGCGCCGGAGACGCTGCTGGCGCTGGCGGCCAACGGGCACGTGCCCGAACTGTGGGACAACGGTGCACGCTGGTGGCTGCTGCCGCTGCGCGACGCCGCCGCCGTGCGCGGACTGGCGCCAGACATGGCGGCCCTGCGCGACTGGAGCCTGGCCACCGACGCTACTGGCCTGGCCGTGTTTGCCGACGAGCCCGGCGACGACCACGCCCGCGTGGTGCGCGCCTTCTGCCCCGCTGACGCGGCCGCCGTACCCGAAGACCCGGTGACCGGCAGCGCCAATGCGCTGATCGGCGCCTGGCTGCGGCAGCGCGATGCCCTGCCCGGCCGCGAAGGCCGCTACGTGGCCAGCCAGGGCCGCGAAGTGGGCCGCGATGGCCGCGTGCAGGTGCAGGTCGACGCGCAGGGCACGGTATGGATCGGCGGCCAGGTGCAGTGCGTGATCGACGGCAGCATCCATTGGTAGCGTCGGGCCACGCCCGGCGAACGCCGCACACGGACGCCGGGCATGGCCCGGCGCTACCGTACCCCTCTCGTTCTACGGAGTTTGCCCCCTATGACCACCCGCCGTTTCCTGCAGCTGGATGTGTTCTCCCCGCGCGCCGGCGCCGGTAACCCGCTGGCCGTGGTACTCGATGCCGAGGGCCTGGATGACACCAGCATGCAGGCCATCGCCCGCTGGACGCGGCTGCCCGAAACCACCTTCGTGTTTCCGCCGCATGTCGACGGCGCCAGCTACCGGCTGCGCATGTTCAGCCCGCAGAAGGAAGTGCCGTTCGCCGGCCACCCCAGCGTCGGCACGGCGCATGCGGTGCTGCAGGCAGGCCTGGCCACACCGATCGATGGCGTGCTGGTGCAGGACGGCATTGCCGGCGCCCTGCCGCTGCGCGTCAACGGTGAAGGCGCGCAGCAGCGCATCGCCATCCGCACCCCGCGCGCGCAGCTGGCCGAAACGACCGAGGCCACCGATCCTCGCCTGCAGGCCGCACTGAAGGGCTGGCCGCTGGGTACGCTGCCGCCGGCACGCATGCAGGGCGGGCGGAGCTGGTGGGTGGTGCAGGTGGCCGACGAGGCGGCATTGCGCGCGCTGCAGCCGGACTGGGATGCGGTGGCCGCACTGGCGGAGACCACCGACAGCATGGGCGTGTTCGCCTATGCCTTCAGCGATGGCAGCGAGGGCTTCGACCTGGCGGTACGTGCCTTCGTCGGCAATGGACGCCGCTTCGAGGACGCCGCCTCCGGCGCGGCCAACGCCGTGCTGGCCGCGTGGCTGGACCTGCGCGATGCGCTGCCCCGTGGCCGTGCCCCGTTCGAAGTCAGCCAGGGCCGCGAAGTCGGCCACGATGCGCGCCTGACGCTGCTGGTCGACGAGGACGGCGAGGTCTGGTCGGGCGGCCAGGTGCAGACCGTCATCACCGGCACCCTCGATTGGTAAAGGGACACTGTAGAGCCGAGCCCATGCTCGGCTGCTCTTCGGCCAGATCACGGGAGCTGCAGAAGCCGAGCATGGGCTCGGCTCTACAGATGCGCCGGCTCAGCCCAGCTCGGCTTCCAGGCTGATCGGAACGGCGCTCAGTGCCTTGGACACCGGGCAGTTCTGCTTGGCGTCATCGGCAATCGCACGGAACTGCGTCGCGTCGATGCCCGGCACCACCGCCTTCACCTTCAGCCGGATCTGCGACAGCTGCGGGCCGCCTTCCAGCGACAGATCGACCTTGGCCTCGGTATCCAGCGAGGTCGGGGTAAAGCCGGCTTCGCCGAGCTTGGCCGACAGCGCCATGGTGAAACAACCGGCGTGCGCGGCAGCGATCAGCTCTTCCGGATTGGTGCCCTTTTCGTCGCCGAAACGGCTGTTGAAGCCGTAGCGGGTCTTGTCCAGCAGGCCACTCTGCGGCGTGCTCAACTGCCCCTTGCCCGACTTCAGATCGCCTTCCCAGTGCGCGGTGGCGTGTCGCGAGATTCCCATGTGCAGCTCCTGCGTGACGGTGATGAACGGTCACCCTCGCACGGGAGGCGTTAGCCCTGCGTCGCTCCGCCGCACGCTGGAGGTCGTCTTCCGAACCCGGCGCGTGGACACTTCCTCGCCAACCGGAAACGCATTTCCCTCTTGTTTTCAGTGGTTTCGCGCATTCCGACGATGGGCGGGCGCCGGCCATCGCGTGCGCTGCCACACCCCCATCCCCCACTGCCGGCCATGTACTGAATCGGCCTGGATATGAAAAAACATGCACTTTCCGCGCTTCGGGCTATTGGCGGCGCCCGAGAGTTGCCCTACATTGCGCTTGCCGACGGGGTTCGGCGCCGACCAAACAACCAACCGTTCACGGAACAGGAAACCATGGCAAAGACCGCTAAGAAGGCTGCCCCGAAGAAGGCAGTGAAGAAAGTCGCGACGAAGGCAGCCGCCAAGCCGGCCGCTCCGAAGCCGATCAAGGAAGTGCTGACCAAGTCCGGCCTGGTTGCACACATCGCTGAAGCCTCCGGCGTCATCGCCAAGGACGTCCGCGCTGTGCTGGCCTCGCTGGAAAGCGCCGTCGCCTCCTCGGTGCACAAGAAGGGCGCTGGCTCGTTCACCCTGCCGGGCCTGCTGAAGATCACCACCGTCAATGTGCCGGCCAAGCCGAAGCGCAAGGGCATCAACCCGTTCACCAAGGAAGAGCAGTGGTTCGCTGCCAAGCCGGCCACCACCAAGCTGAAGGTGCGTCCGCTGAAGAAGCTGAAGGACGCCGCGCTGTAAGCGCGCGCCCCAACGCGGATTCCGACGGGACGGCTCTGGCCGTCCCGTTTTTTTTGTACCAACCACAGGCCGCAACACAGCGTTGCCGCATCCCCGGGAATGCGCGTACAGGCCCGTCGCCATTGGCTGGCCGTGGTCCGTTGCGGCCCCGGAACGTACCGGGTGGAACACTGCGTGCAGCCCCGGCCATCGCCGCCGGGCACGGCCTTGCCTAAGGTGGGCACATCCTCCACAGCTACGGCGAGCGTCCCCTCATGGCCAGCCCCTCCACCCGCTACCGGATCTCGGTGACCCCCATCGAAAAGGACGGGTTGCAGTGCACCGGGCGCTGCACCATCGAACTGGAACATCGCGCCAGCCGCGACCTGATGCGCCTGCTGGAAGCGGCGCCGCGCACCGCAGGCATCAGCGGCGACGAGCGCGCGACCCTGGTGATCGCCACCCAGCTGCTGCGCGACATCGTGCAGCGCCACGCCGAAACCGAAGGCCATGCCCTGGCCGCCATCGCCGCGCAGGTGCTGCCGGCGCTGGATGCACTGGAACAGCTGCCCTCCTCCCGCTGATCGCGGCACAGCCGATACACTGCCTCCTTCCGTTCGCCTCGGGGAGGAGGCAGACATGCGCAGGTTCCTGATACTGATCGCACCGCTGGTGCTGCTGGCCTGTTCCCGGCCGCCATCGCAACCTCATCCTGCGGATGCCGCTCCGCCGGCCACGACCGAGGCGGCTGCCCGCGCGAAGCCACAGGCCGCCGCAGAAGGCGATGCAGCGGCCGTGCAGGCCATCGATGTCGATCCCCTGTTTGCCGCCGTCGCGGCCGAGGCCGAGCTGCCGGCGGGAATGCTCAATGCCTATGTCATGGCCCTGCTCAATCGCGATCGCAAGGCCATCGACGCCGCATGGACCTTCCCGCCCAGCGATGCACGACGCGCCGACGATGCCGCATTGCGCCAGCTCACGGACGTGCGCAGCCTGCGCCTGACCAGCGAACTGCCGGTCGCGCGCGACGGTCACCAGCCACCGCAGCTGCTGGAGGTTCCGGTGCAGATCCGCGCGGTGACCGCTGAGGGCACTTTCCGCTTCGGCGGCTGGTACCGCGTGCAGCCCAGCAGCGATGGCCGCGCCTGGCAGATCCAGTCGGCGCAACTGCGGCCATCGCTGGACTGAACCGTTGCAGCGGCATGCACGCGCGATTCAGCCGGCAAGGCTACTCTTTGGTCCATCCATTCCGCATTCACCGGTCACCGCCATGCGCCTGCGTTCCCTGATGACCCGCCTCGCGGCCTCCACCGTGCTGATCGCTGCTGCGATCGGCGCCCAGGCCGCCCCTTCCATTTCCGGCCGCGAACTGTCGGTCGGTGCCAGCGACGTGCAGCAGTACCTCGATGGCAGCTTCCCGCGCACCCAGGACGCCCTGGGGGGCCTGATCGCCCTGACCATGAGCCATCCGCAGCTGAGCCTTCCGGCCGGCGAACGGTTGAACCTGGGCATGGACGTCGCACTGGCCACCGCCGGTGGCAACCCGTCCAAGCTGGGAACGGTGAAGCTCAGCAGCGGCCTGCGCTACGACGCGCAGACCCAGGGCTTCCACCTGCAGCAGCCGAGCGTGGATGACTTCACCCCGGCCAACCAGGGCGGTCGCCTCGATTCGCGCACCCGCGGCCTGCTCAATGCCTGGCTGAGCGACTACGCCCAGCGCGAACCGATCTACAAGCTGGACCCGGCCATGGCCGGCCTGCTCGGCGCACTGCAGGTGCAGTCGGCACAGGTGAAGAACGGCAAGCTGGTGGTCACCTTCAACCAGAACCTGGGCAACCTGGTGCCGGCAGGCGTGCTGGGTAAATGAGGTAGTGCCGGCCGCTGGCCGGCACTACCCGTAGCGCATCAGGCGGCAAGTGCCTTGACCACCGCCTCACTGAAGGCGGGAATGTCGTCCGGCTTGCGGCTGGTGATCAGGTTTCCATCGATCACAACCGCGGTATCGCGCCATTTCGCACCTGCGTTGACCAGATCCTGCTGCAGGGACGGCCAGGACGTCACGTCGCGCCCCTCAGCAAGGCCGCTGTTGATCAGCAACCACGGGCCGTGGCAGATGGCCGCCACAGGCTTGCCGGCTTCATCCACTGCCCGGATGAAGCCGAGTACAACCTCGTCGGTACGCAACGTGTCCGGATTGATGACGCCTCCGGGCAGGACCAAGGCATCGAAGCGTGCCGGATCCGCTTCATCCAGCGGAATGTCCACCGCGACGGCGTCGCCCCAGTTCTTCTCCTTCCAGCCCTTGATCGTCGCCTCCTTTGCGGGCGACACCACGCTGACGCGCGCGCCCTCGGCTTCCAGCAGCCGCTTGGGTTCGGTCAATTCGGACTGTTCGAAGCCGTGGGTGGCCAGGATGGCAATCTGCTTGCCCTTCAATCGCTCTGCCATGGGTGCACTCCGGTTGGGGGAGCCGACAGAATGGAAGAACGGCCCTTGCACGGCGGTGACCCTGCCGTGCACGGCAGGTGGAGAGCCTCCGGGTAGTGCCGGCCAGTGGCCGGCAGTCCCCGGTACCGGTCAGCGCTTGGGCTGCAGCATGGTGCCGGTGCACTTGGGCGAGCCGCAGCGGCACTCCCAGATCTTCTTCAGCTTGGCGGTATGACGCTCGGCCAGGGTGATGCCGTAGTTGTAGGTCAGTTCCTCACCGGCCTTGATATCGCGCAGCGCCTCGATGAACACCTTGTCGCCACGGCTGTCGCCGTCCTCGTCTTCCTCGATCACTGCCTCGCAGTTCGGGTCGCAGCTGTGGTTGATCCAGCGCGCGTCGTTGCCCTTGTAGTTGGCATCGATCACCCAGTCGTCATTGAGGGTGAACAGGAAGGTATGGCCACTTTCAACGTCGCCGCTGTCATCGGCATCAACGTCGCCGTGGCTGCGCAGCAGGCCCTTGTACTGGATCACGCGCTCGCCCTGCTTGATCGGGGCCACGGAAAACACACCGTTGCCGTGGATGGCGGACTTGCGGGCTTGGATCTTCTTGGGCATCGGCAAGGGAAGTCTGCAGCGAAAGGAACGTTGATTCTCGCCCATTCCGGGTGATTGCGAAAATCACCCCGTTGGCGCAGCATTGCGCCCTGGCAACGGCCCCGGTGTGTTCTCCCGTCCCGGCCCCAGCGCCGGCTGAATGCCCGGGTTGGATGGCGGCGAAGAAAAGCGTACAATTTCAGTCCGCTTTAAGAACCACTCGCATCCCCATGTTGCGCGTCACCAAACTCACCGATTACGCCACCGTCGTACTGACCGTGCTCGCCGCCCGTCCGGGCGAGGTGCTCAGTGCCACCGAGCTGGCCGAATTCACCGGTCTGGAGCCGCCCACCGTCAGCAAGGTACTCAAGCCGCTGGCCCAGGCCGGCCTGGTTGAAGGCCTGCGCGGCGTGCGTGGCGGCTACCGCCTGACCCGCCCGGCCATCGAGATCTCGCTGTTCGAAGTGGTCGAAGCGATGGAAGGGCCGCTGGCCCTGACCGAATGCAGCCACGACCACCACCAGTGCGGCATGGCGCCCAAGTGCGGCGCGCGCAGCAGCTGGCGGCTGATCAACGACGTGGTCTCCGAGGCCCTGCGCGATGTCACCCTCGCCCAGATCCTGCCCCCTCTCCCCCTTGCCGATGACGAACAGCGCCGCACCATCGCTGTCGACGTCGTCTCCTGATCCGTAGGCAGCCCCCCATGGCCACCGAAACCATCGAAAACGTCGCCCACGACGACACCCCCAACCGCGAGATCCACGAGCAGCTCGGCCGCAAGTATTCGGCCGGCTTCATCACCGAGATCGAGTCGGACTCCCTGCCGCCGGGCCTGGACGAGGACACCATCCGTGCCCTGTCGGCCAAGAAGGACGAGCCGGAGTGGATGACGCAGTGGCGCCTGGACGCCTACCGCCACTTCCTGACCATGCCGATGCCGGACTGGGCCAAGCTGGAGATCGCCCCGATCGACCTGCAGGCGCTCAGCTACTACTCCGCGCCGAAGGGCCCGAAGTACGCCTCGCTGGATGACGTGCCCAAGGAGCTTCTGGACACCTACGACAAGCTGGGCGTGCCGCTGCACGAGCGCGCCAAGCTGGCCGGCGTGGCGGTGGATGCGGTGTTCGACTCGGTGTCGGTCGGTACCACCTTCCGCAAGGAACTGGCCGAGAAGGGCATCATCTTCTGCTCGATGTCCGAGGCCATCAAGGAGCACCCGGAGCTGGTCCGCCAGTACCTGGGCACCGTGGTGCCGGTGGGCGACAACTACTTCGCCGCGCTCAACTCGGCAGTGTTCTCCGATGGCAGCTTCGTGTTCATTCCCAAGGGCGTGCGCTGCCCGATGGAACTGAGCACGTACTTCCGCATCAATGCCGGCCATACCGGCCAGTTCGAGCGCACCCTGATCGTGTGCGAGGACAAGGCCTACGTGTCCTACCTGGAAGGCTGCACCGCGCCGATGCGCGACGAGAACCAGCTGCACGCCGCCGTGGTCGAGCTGGTCGCGCTGGAAGATGCGGAGATCAAGTATTCCACCGTGCAGAACTGGTACCCGGGCGACGAGAACGGCGTCGGCGGCATCTACAACTTCGTCACCAAGCGTGCCGAATGCCGTGGCGCGCGCAGCAAGGTCACCTGGACCCAGGTCGAAACCGGCTCGGCGATCACCTGGAAGTACCCGTCCTGCGTGCTGCTGGGCGACGACTCGGTCGGTGAGTTCCACTCGGTGGCGCTGACCCATCACCGCCAGCAGGCCGACACCGGCACCAAGATGATCCACGTTGGCAAGCGCACCAAGAGCAAGATCGTCAGCAAGGGCATCAGCGCCGGCCGCGGCCAGAACACCTACCGCGGCCTGGTGCGTGTGGACCGCAATGCCGATGGCGCGCGCAACTACACCCAGTGCGATTCGCTGCTGATCGGCAAGCAGTGCGGCGCGCACACCTTCCCCTACATCGAGGTGAAGAACCCGGGCGCCACCGTCGAGCACGAGGCCACCACCTCCAAGATCTCCGACGACCAGCTGTTCTACTGCCGCGCCCGTGGCATCAGCCAGGAAGACGCGGTGTCGATGATCGTCGACGGCTTCTGCAAGCAGGTGTTCCGCGAACTGCCGATGGAGTTCGCGGTGGAAGCCAAGAAGCTGCTGGAAGTCTCGCTGGAAGGTTCGGTGGGCTGACCGCCCGCCCCTGCCCCTCGCAAACGCATTCTCTTTACCGGCGGGCCGCGGCCCGCCCCACGGAAATCCCCACCATGCTGAAGATCGAAAACCTCCACGCCCGCATCGGCGACAAGGAAATCCTCAAGGGCCTGTCGCTGGACGTCCAGCCGGGCCAGGTGCACGCCATCATGGGCCCGAACGGCGCCGGCAAGTCCACCCTGGGCAATGTCCTGGCCGGCCGCGACGGCTACGAAGTGACCGAAGGCAGCGTGCAGTTCGACGGCGTCGACCTGCTCGACCAGGACCCGGAAGCGCGCGCCGCCGCCGGCCTGTTCCTGGCGTTCCAGTACCCGGTGGAAATCCCGGGCGTGAACAACACCTACTTCCTGCGCGCGGCACTGAACGCCCAGCGCAAGGCACGCGGCGAGGAAGAACTCGATTCCATGCAGTTCCTCAAGCTGGTGCGCCAGAAGCTGGCCGTGCTGCACCTGAAGGACGAACTGCTGCACCGTGGCGTCAACGAAGGCTTCTCCGGTGGCGAGAAGAAGCGCAACGAGATCTTCCAGCTGGCCGTGCTGGAACCGAAGCTGGCGATCCTGGACGAAACCGACTCGGGCCTGGACATCGATGCACTGAAGAGCGTGGCCGATGGTGTCAACGCACTGCGCGCTGCTGATCGCTCGTTCCTGGTCATCACCCACTACCAGCGCCTGCTGGACTACATCAAGCCGGACGTGGTGCACGTGCTGGCAGATGGCCGCATCGTCAAAAGTGGCGGCCCGGAGCTGGCACTGGAGCTGGAAGCGCACGGCTATGATTTCCTGAAGGACCGGGTCGTGCCCGAGGCGGCGGTCTGATGAGCGCCCTGCTTGATTCGATGGCCCAGGCCTTCTGCGGCAGCGATGCGCGCCGCGAAGTGCTGGATGCGGCCCTGCGTGACGGCCTGCCGGCCGCCCGCAACGAAGCCTGGAAGTACACCTCGCTGCGCCAGCTGGAACGCCGTGCGTTCGCTGCGGCACCGCTGCAGGGCCCGGCGCTGGACGCCGCCCTGCTGGAAGACATCCCGGCGCCGCGCCTGGTGTTCGTCAACGGCCGTCTGGATGCCGCGCTGAGCGACGTGCAGGCCTTGCCGGCCGGCGTGCAGCTGCAGCCGCTGTCGGTCGCACTGGCCGCTGGCGAAGATGCCGTGCGTTTCCTCGGCCGCCGCTACGAGCGCAGCGAGGAGATCTTCGCCCGCCTGAATGCCGCGCTGGCCGATGAAGGCGTGGTGCTGCGCGTGGATGAAGGCGTGCAGGTCGAAACGCCGCTGCAGCTGGTATTCGCCAGCGTCGCCGGCGACACCGACCTGGCCTGGCATCACCGCCACCTGATCGAACTGCGTGCCGGCGCCAGCCTGGGCGTGGTCGAGCACCGCTTCAGCGTGGGTGACTCCGCCCACCTGGACAACACCGTGCTGCATGCCCACGTCGCTCGCGATGCCGTGCTCAAGCACGCCCGCGTGCAGGCCGGCAGCGCGCGCCAGACCAGCTTCCTGCGCACCGACGCCGTGCTGGCCCGCGACGCGCAGTACCACCGCGTGGACCTGGAACTGGGCGCCGCGCTCAGCCGCCATGAACTGAACGTGCGCCTGGAAGGCGACAATGCCCAGCTGACCGCCAACGGCGTGCTGCTTGGCAATGGCCGCCGCCACGTCGAAACCCGCCTGGGTATCGACCACATCGCACGCGATACCGCCTGCGAACTGCTGTGGCGCGGCGTCGCCGCCAACCGCAGCCGCGTGGTGTTCCATGGTGGCATCCAGATCCGCGAAGGCGCCGATGGCACCGACGCGAACCTGTCCAACAAGAACCTGCTGTTGTCGGCCGATGCCGAGATCGACACCCAGCCAACGCTGGTGATCGACGCCGATGAAGTGAAGGCCGCGCATGGCGCGACCGTCGGCCAGCTCGACGCCAATGCGCTGTTCTACCTGCGCTCGCGCGGCCTGCCGCAGGCACAGGCGCAGGCACTGCTGAGCGCCGCGTTCTGCCACGAGCCGCTGAAGATCCTGCCGGACGCACTGCGTGCGCAGCTGGCACGCCGCCTGGACAAGGCGCTGGCCGAGGCAGGTGTGGCATGAACCTGTCCACGCCGCGCCCGATCGAAGAACGCGCCGGCGCCCCCGACTGGGACCGCGTCCGCCTCGACTTCCCGCTGCTGATGCGTGAAGTACACGGCAAGCCGCTGGTCTATTTCGACAATGCCAATACCGGCCAGAAGCCGGTGCAGGTGATCGGCGCGGTGGACGAGTTCTACCGCCGCTACAACGCCAACGTCAGCCGCGCGGTGCATGCACTGGGCAGCGAAGCCACCGACGCCTACGAAGGCGCACGCAACACGCTGGCACGCTTCCTCAACGTGCGCCCCAGCGACCTGGTGCTGTGCAGCGGCACCACCTTCGCCATCAACCTGGTGGCCTACTCGTGGGCGCTGCCGCGGCTGAAGGCCGGTGACGTGATCCTGATCACGCGCATGGAGCACCACGCCAACATTGTGCCGTGGCAGCTGGTCGCGCAGCGTACCGGCGCCACCATCCGCGTGGCCGAGATCACGCCTGACGGCGCACTCGATCTGGATGCGCTGCGCGCGGCGATGACCCCGGAGGTCAAGCTGCTGGCCGTCACCCACGTCTCCAACGTGCTGGGCACGGTCAACCCGGTGCGCGAGATCTGCCGCGAAGCGCGCAAGCGCGGCATCATCACCGTGGTCGATGGCTCGCAGGCGGTGCCGCACCGCAAGGTCGACGTCGCCGCGATCGGCTGCGACTTCTACGCCATCACCGGCCACAAGATGTGCGGCCCGACCGGCACCGGCGCCTTGTGGGCGCGCCGCGAGCATCTGGATGCGATGCCGCCGTTCCTCGGTGGCGGCGAGATGATCAAGGAAGTCAGCTTCGACGGCACCGTGTTCAACGATGCCCCGCACAAGTTCGAAGCCGGCACCCCGAACATCGCCGGTTTCATCGGCCTGGGTGTGGCTGCCGACTACCTGCAGCAGCTTGGGCAGGAGAACGTGGAAGCACGCGAAGCCGAACTGCTGGCGCACTTCACCGAAGAGCTGCGCCGCGTCGACGGCCTGCGCATCATCGGCGAAGCGCCGGAGAAGGCTGCGGTGGTCTCGTTCCTGATCGATGGCGCGCACGCGCACGATCTGGCCACCCTTCTGGATCTGGAAGGCGTGGCCGTGCGCTCGGGTCAGCACTGCGCACACCCGCTGCTGCAGTACTTCGGCGTCGCGGCTACCTGCCGTGCCTCGCTGGCGTTCTACAACACGCATGCCGAGATCGAGCGGTTCATGACCGCACTGACCAAGGTGCGGAAGCTGCTGGGGTAACACAGCACATCGGGGTCAGAGCCCTTTCGCATCGCGAAAGGGCTCTGACCCCATCAGCATTCCCGAAAGCCGCCGTTGCGACTGCAATGCCCGCCGGATCGCCAGCAGATCGCCCGCCGGAATACCCGTCTTGATGAACTCCACATAGCGCCTACGCCGTTCATCAGCATCAGAAGCCATCAGCTCAAATGCCGAGTGCGGCTCGAGCAGCGCATTGGGTTTGCCACACGCATTGGCCCGATAGCTCGACCAGCGATAGTCCCCTGGGCGCGCCACTATTCCCGCACGGACCGGGTTGAGTTCAATGTAGCGCTGGCAGGCAAGCACGTACTGATCGGTGTCGACCAGCGTTCAATGGAAACGCCCTTCCCACAGGGTTCCCGAACGTTGCTGTCGTTCATTCACCCGCCGAACGTAGGCGCGATTTACTGCCTGCATCATCCGGGACAACCCGCCGGATGCATCAGGCGTCACCAGCAGGTGAATGTGATTGCTCATCAACACATAGGCGTGAACCCGGCAATACTGCTGGTCCGCGTGATGACACAGCAGGCGCAGGTAGGCGACGCGGTCGCCATCCGTAAAGAATACGGGCTGACGATTGTTGCCGCGCTGGACGACATGTTGCGGATATCCGGGCGCATCGACCCGTCGTGGCCTCGGCATGGGCTGCACCTGGTAGCAGGGGGTCAGAGCCCTTCGCTGCGCAAAGGAATCTGACCCCGAGCATCTGCCGATTCCGCGCCTGTGCCAGTCGGTCCATGGCCTTCCGTTGAGTCGGTAGATACCGGGGGCAGAGCTCCTCCGCGTTGCGAAAGGGATCTGCCTCCTCCCCCATTTGCGCCCACCCACGGCCCAACTAAAATGGGCCCATGAGCACCCTGACCTTCCGCGCCGCCACGCCGGCCGACATCCCCGCCCTGATCGCCCTGGTCACCTCGGCCTACCGGGGTGACGCCAGCCGCGTCGGCTGGACCACCGAAGCCGACCTGCTGGACGGCGCCCGCATCGACGCCGAAGGCATCCAGGCCGACCTGGACCGCCCGCGCTCCACCATTCTGCTGGCCGAGCGCGGGGATCAGCTGGTGGCCTGCGCCCATGTCGCCGATGTCGACGGCAAGGGCTACTTCGGCATGTTCTCGGTCGATCCGGCCCAGCAGGGCGGCGGCGTCGGCAAGCAGCTGATGGACGCCGCCGAAGCGCACGCCGCACGCGAATGGAACGTGCCGGTGATGCAGATGACGGTGATCGACGTGCGCGACGAACTGATCGCCTTCTACGAGCGTCGCGGCTACAGCCGCACCGGCATCAAGAAGCCGTTCCCGTATGGCGACGAGCGTTTCGGCATTCCAAAGCGCGACGACCTGCGCTTCGAGATCCTGGAAAAGCCGCTGACCGGAGCCGTCGCGTGAGCGAGGCCTGGACCTTTGTCTGTGCCGGCGCCGAGCTGTTGCCGGGCGAAATGAAGAGTGTGTTCGACGAGGTGACCGGCACGCCGATCGTGGTGTTCAACCTCGACGGCGAGCTGTACGCACTGGAAGACCAGTGCACGCATGAAGAGTTCGAACTGTCCTCCGGCGAGTTCAACACGACCGAAGGCAGCGTGGAGTGCGTGCTGCACGGCGCGCGCTTCGACGTGCGTGACGGGCGCGCGCTGTGCGCGCCGGCCTACAGCCCTGTGCCCAAGTTTCCGGTGAAGCGCGAGCACGACGCCATCTGGACCCGCGACGACCGGGATTGAGGCGGCACTCCGCCCGGAGAGGTCATCCACGGGGCGCCCCGGCAGAGAGCATTCACACCCATGGGGTGGATCTACCGGAAGGCCATGAGGCCCCTTCCAGGGCGCCCCGTGGCCGCCTCGGGGGGCCGCCACGCACCGCACATGCGAATCATTATCGTTGATGTTATTCTACGTAACATCTTCGTAACGACTCTGCCCCCGCGCCATGGCTTCGCCCGCGCCCACCGCCACGCTGTGCCAGCTTGCCCGTCAAGGGTGGCCGCTGCTTGTGGTCGTGCTGCTGACGCTGCTGCTGGGCTGGTCGGCATTGCACGAAGGGCGCGGCAACAACCCGGCTGCCCACGGCTGGCAGGCACACGCTGATGATCTGCAGCAGGTCATGCCGATGCCGGCCCCGCCGGCGGACGAGTGCCCGCACCCTGCCGCGCCAGCACCGGAGCCGCCGCTGGATGGCGAGGGCACCACGCCCTGTACCGGACTGGCTCCCCCGCGCGCCGCCCTGGTCGCGCATGTTCCGCTGTGGCGCTCCAACGCCCTGCGCTGGCAGCTGCACGATCCCGCACTGCGGTTGAACCCCGGCCACGCACCGCCCGCACCGCACGCCAGCTGAGGCGCCCTGCGGCTTTTGCCGTGCGCCTGTTTACGTTTCCTGCCAGCCGAGCGTCGGCTCGGCTCTACAGATACCGCCTTCTACATGTCGTCGCGCTGCCTGCGCTTCGGCCCGCGCCCTTTTCTGATCCAAGCCACCGCCACCCAGACCATGACCCACATCACGTCCCGCAAGCACGCCCCGCGCGTTTCCCTGCTCGCTACCGCCACCCTGGCCGCCGGCTTCGCACCGCTGGCCGCACAGGCCGCCGACAGCGCCGATGCCAGCTCCCGCAACGCCACCGACCTGGACAAGGTGCAGGTGCGCGGCAGCTGGTTCAATCCGTCCTCGCCGAAGTTCACCGCCGAGCTGCTGGACACCCCGAAGTCGGTGTCGATCGTGTCGGAAAAGCTGATCGCCGAAACCGGTGCGACCAACCTGCAGGATGCGCTGCGCATGGTCCCGGGTATCACCTTCGGTGCCGGCGAAGGCGGCAACCCGACCGGTGACCGCCCCTTCATCCGTGGCTTCGATTCGCAGAGCAACGTGTTCGTCGACGGCCTGCGCGACGTCGGCTCGCAGACCCGCGAGATCTTCGACCTGGAGCAGGTGGAAGTCGTCAAGGGCCCGAGCTCGGCCTACGGCGGCCGTGACTCCGGTGGTGGCAGCCTGAACCTGGTGAGCAAGACGCCGAAGCTGAAGAACGAGACCAGCGCCAGCATGGGCATCGGCACCGACAGCTACGCACGCGGCACCGTGGACGCCAACTACGTGCTGGGCGATGGCATCGCCGCCCGCCTGAACCTGATGAAGCACGAATCGGACATCGCCGGCCGCGACGCCGCCAACGTCAGCCGTTGGGGCATCGCGCCGTCGATCGCGTTCGGCCTGAACGGCCCGGCGCAGCTGATCGCCAGCCACTACCACATGCAGAGCGATGACCTGCCGGACGCGGGTGGTTTCCCGTACAACAACCCGTTCACCAGCGGCCCGAACGTGGCCAAGAACGGTGATGGCCGCCCGATGGTGCCGGACCGCAACAACTACTACGGCCTGGTCGACCGTGATTTCCAGCGTACCCGCGCCGATATCAGCACCCTGGACGCCAGCTACGATTTCGGCGGCCACAAGCTGCGCAACATCGCGCGCCTGGGCAACACCAGCAACGACTACCTGTGGACCCAGCCGGACGACAGCAAGGGCAACCCGAACAACTACGGCACCCTGTGGCGCCGCACCAACAGCCGCGCCGTCGACGTCAAGAGCTTCGCGGACCAGCTGGGCCTGACCGGCGCCTTCCAGACCGGCGCGCTCAAGCACAGCTACAGCGCCGGTGTGGAATACAGCGACGAGAAGATGACCCGTGGCAGCTACCAGATGACGCCGGGCACCGCCAACCCGCTGGAACCCCTCGCTGCCAACAGTTCGCGATGCACGGCGTCCGGCGCTGCCACCAATTACAACTGCACCGACTTCAACAATCCGAACCCGAACGATCCGTGGGCGGCCGGTCAGATCGTCTACCGCAGCAACAAGGCGCTGGACGTTGAACAGCGCACCAAGACCAAGTCCGCCTATCTGTTCGACACCATCGAGCTCAATGCACAGTGGAGCTTCAACGTTGGCCTGCGTTATGACGACTACAGCACCACGCTGACCACGCCGGTGCTCAACGCGGCGCCGACCCGCCTGCGCAACGACAACGACTTCGTGAACTACCAGGCCGGCGTAGTGTTCAAGCCGGTGGCCAACGGCAGCATCTACCTGTCCTGGGGCACCTCCTCGACCCCGCCGGGCATGGACGGTGGCGATGGCTCCGACGGCCTGACCGGGCTGGTGGCCGACCTCAAGCCGCAGGACACCAGGAACCTCGAACTCGGCACCAAGTGGGACCTGCTCGACAACCGCCTGAACCTGACCGCCGCGATCTTCCACACCGTGATGAACAACGCACGTGTGACCATCGACAACGGCACCAGCCAGAACGCCGGCAAGAAAGAGATCAACGGTTTCGAGCTGGGCTTCAACGGCCAGTTGACCGACGCCTGGAGCCTGTACGGCGGCTACACCTACCTCGATTCCGAGCTGAAGGACAATGGCTTTGTCTGTGGCGCACCGGTGGGCCGCACCTGCCCGTCCAACGTCTACGTGCCGTCGCCGAACAACGGCAACGTGTTCCCGAACACCGCCAAGCACAGCGCCAACCTGTGGACCACCTACCGCTTCCCGATCGGCCTGACCATCGGCGCTGGTGCGTTCTACTCGGACAAGCAGTACGGTGATGTGGCCAACACCAAGTGGATTGCCAGCTACACCCGCTTCGACGCGATGGCCAGCTACGCGATCCAGGACAACATCAGCCTGCAGCTCAACGTGCAGAACCTGACCGACAAGACCTACTTCACCAAGGCCTATGCCTCGCACTACGCGAGCATCGCCCCGGGTCGCTCGGCCACCCTGGCACTGAACGTGAAGTTCTGATGTAACTTCGCTCCACCACGGCGGCAGGCTCTCCTGCCGCCGTTTTTGTTTCCGGCGATACTCACCCCATGGCGACCCTTACCCCCATCGACAGCGACGCCCTGGCCGAACTGCTGCAGCACGACCCGGCAGCCGCGTTCGCACGCGTGCGCGACGCTGCGCAGGCCGGGCAGGTCGAGGCACAACTGCTGCTCGCGCAGATGCACATGGAAGGCAAAGGCACCGCACAGGACGCCTCGGCGGCACTGCTCTGGTACGAAACCGCCGCCAACAACGGCGCGCCGATGGCGATGAACATGCTTGGCCGCTGCCACGAACTGGGCCAGGGCACCGTCGCCGACCCGATGCTGGCAGCCGTCTGGTACCGGCGCGCCGCCGATACCGGCCTGGACTGGGGTCTCTACAACCTGGCCAACCTGCTGGCCACCGGCCGCGGCGTGGCCCAGGACCGCGCGCAGGCGCTGGCGCTGTACACGCGCGCCGCGCACCTGGGCCACGCCAAATCGATGAACCTGCTGGCCCGCCACCTCGAAGACGGACTGGAGATCGAGCGCGATCCGCAGGCGGCGCTGGACTGGTACCAGCGCGCGGCCGAGGCCGGTGATTTCCGCGGCCAGGCCAACTACGCCTCGATCCTGCTGCAGGCCGGCCACGTCGATCAGGCCGTGCGCTGGCTGCGGCTTGCACTGGCCCACGGCAGCCCGGCGTTCATGGCGCACCTCGTGCCGGAACTGGCCGCATCGCCGCATCCACAGGTGCGCGCCCTGGTCGCACCGCCGTCCCTCTGAGGAGTCCCGCATGCTGCTGCACATCCCCGACATTCTCAGCGCCGACCAGGTGGCCGACTTCCGCCGCCGGCTGGATGCCGCCGACTGGACCGATGGCCGCGAGACCGTCGGCCATCTGGGCGCGCAGGCCAAGCACAACCAGCAGCTGCCCGAGGCCTCACCGCTGCGCCGCGAACTGGGCGAGATCATCCTCGTCGCGCTGGCCCGGCATCCGCTGTTCTTCAGCGCCGCGCTGCCACTGAAGTACCTGCCACCGCGCTTCAACCGCTACAGCGGCGGCGGCACCTATGGTTTCCACGTCGACGGCGCGGTGATGAACCTGGCCAACGGCGAACAGCTGCGTTCGGACATCTCCTGCACCCTGTTCCTCTCGGCGCCGGACGAGTACGAGGGCGGCGAACTGATCATCAGCGACACCTACGGCGAGCACGAAGTGAAGCTGCCCGCCGGCGACCTGATCGTCTACCCGTCCAGCAGCCTGCACCAGGTGCGCCCCGTCACCGCCGGCGCGCGCGTGGCCTCGTTCTTCTGGGTGCAGAGCATGGTCCGCGACGATGTGCAGCGCCGCCTGCTGTGGGAAATGGACGGCTCGATCGAGCGCCTGCGGCAGACCGGCGGCGACGCCGAGGCGACCCTGCAGCTGACCGGCGTGTACCACAACCTTTTGCGGCGCTGGAGCGAAGTCTGAGCCCCATCTGGCCAGCCTGCGACATTTTGGCAATCATTCTCATTTGCAACAGCTAACGGCTCTCATTACAATCACGCCCCGTTGATGCCGGCCGCTGCCGGCAGACCCTTGGGGACCCCTGCTTGCTGCGCCCGCTTCGCCCTCGCCCACTCATCCATCGCAAGATGGGCACCGCCATGCGCGGCCAGCGTCCTGCGCTGGCCAGCCTGCTGGCGTGGGTGGCGATGCTGGTACTGCTGATGGGTACTCTGCCGCTGCTTCCACAGGCCCACGCCGGCAACGCCGCGCAGGCAGTGCAGCCGCCGCTGGAAGAGCGCGGCGGCGAAGCGCCCCTGCAGGAAGAAGCCCCGGCCAAGCTGCGTCGCTGTGCTGCCGCTCCGGTGAAATCAGCCGAGAAGGCACACCCGCCGCTGCTGCTGGCCAGCCAGTGGCTGCGTACCGAACGTGAACTCGTACCCGCTACGCCGGCCATGCCCGGTGTGCGCCCGGATTGGCCACTGGCCGCTCCGGACACGCCCTGGGCCGACGCACCCGGGCGCCGCCAGCAACGCGGCCAGGCGCCGCCGCTCGCCTGATCCACGGCCCTGCGTGACCGCCCGCGCGGTCGCGTCAGCGCACCGCTGCCTGCTTCATCCCTGCCGCCCCTGACCGGGCCTCCCCGTGCATGCCGCGCCACTCGCGCCTGGCATTGCACCACCCTGCATCCTTCGAGGTTACTGCCATGGCCCAGCGCCATCGTGTCCGTTCGTCCCTGCCCCGTACCCTGCTGACCAGCGCCGTGCTGGCGGCCATGGCCGCCCCTGCCTTCGCCCACGGTGACGCTTCCGGCGCGCCGCAGACGCTGGACAAAGTGGTGGTCACCGCCTCCGGCTTCGAGCAGAAGGTGGTCGATGCACCGGCCAGCATCAGCGTGGTCAGTCGCGAAGAACTGAGCAAGCGCCCCTACACCAACCTGGTCGACGCGCTGCGCGACGTCGAAGGCATCGATGTCGGCCTGGAGGCCAGCGACAAGAACGGCCGCGCCACCATCTCCATGCGCGGCCTGCCGTCCGAGTACACCCTGGTGCTGATCGACGGCCGCCGCCAGAGCAATGTCGGCCAGCTGTATCCGAACAACTTCGGTGGCGGCCAGTTCGCCTACCTGCCGCCGCTGGACGCGATCGAACGCATCGAAGTGGTGCGCGGCCCGATGTCCACGCTGTATGGCTCGGACGCGATGGGTGGCGTCATCAACATCATCACCCGACGCAACCAGGACAGCTGGCACGGCGCCGTGACCCAGGGCTTCACCGTGCAGCAGGATGACCAGTTCGGTGATGCACGCACCACCGACCTGTACCTCAGCGGCCCGCTGCTGAAGGACCGCCTCAGCCTGGCGGTGCGCGGCAGCTACTACGACGCCAAGGCCTCCAATCCGGAGTGGGATGCACTGACCCTGCCCGACGGCAGCCTGTGGGAGCGCAGCATCGGCTTCGGCGGCGGTGGCAAGTCGGTGGCCAACACCAACTGGAACACTGGCGTACGCCTGGATTTCCGCGTCAACGACGATCACGAACTGTGGCTGGACTACGACGTGTCGCGGCAGAAGTACGACAACAGCGAAGGACAGACCGGCACGCTGGACAGCCTGGCCAGCCTCTGGCGCGTCGGCAACGCGGTCATCCCCAACCCGAACGGCAGCGGCACCGTCACCCGCCGCGTGGTGCAGCCGCGCGTGGGCTACACCGCCTACCAGCGCTACGAGCGCGACCAGCTGTCGTTGACCCACCAGGGCCGTTACAGCTTCGGCACCTGGCAGACCTCGCTGACCTACAGCAAGAGCAGCAACCTCGGCCGCTCGCTGCCGCTGACCCTGGACGAGCGCGCCAACCTGCAGACGCTGTGGAATGACGTCTGCCGCCGCACCGGTGCCGCCAACAACTGTGCGGCCGGCCGCGGCAATGCGCTGACCGCACTCAATCCCAGCGAGATGGCGCGCCTGCAGGCGTTCCTGCCGCGCCCGCTGCGCACCATGGAATTGGAAGGCTACGTGCTCGACACGATGCTCGACCTCGACTTCGGCGCGCACAAGCTGACCGTCGGCGGCCAGTACAACGACACCGACATGATCGATGGCGTGTTCGGCATGGATGGCGCCGGTTATCGCAGCAACACCAAGCAGAAGCACCGCATGTGGGCGCTGTTCGCCGAGGACAACTGGGCGTTGACCGATAGCCTCACCGCCACCTTCGGCCTGCGCTACGACGACCACAACGTGTTCGGCAGCCACGTCAGCCCGCGCGGCTACCTGGTGTGGAACGCCAGCGACGCGTGGACCTTCAAGGGCGGCGTCAGCACCGGCTACAAGACCCCGCGTCCGGACCAGCTGTTCCCGGGCATCACCGGCTTCGGTGGCCAGGGCGTGCTGCCGCTGGTGGGTTCGCCGAACCTGAAGCCTGAAACCAGCACCAACTACGAGTTGGCCGCCTACTACGAGGGCCAGCGCTGGGGCTTCAACGTGACCGGCTTCTTCAACAAATTCGAGGACAAGATCGCCAGCGGCGGCACCTTCCCCAACTGCGAAGTGGCCCGCGCCGGCAGCGGCTACTGCGTGGACATCGGCCCAGGCTGGGCAGCACTGGGCTACAGCACCTTCACCCAGAGCGTGAACATCGACAAGGCCGAGACCCGCGGCGCCGAACTGGCCGCGCATGTCGACCTGCTCGACACCCTGCAGCTGCGCGGCAACTACACCTGGACCAAGAGCGAGCAGACCAGCGGCCCCGACAAGGGACGCCCGATCTCGGGTACCACGCCGGCAAAACACATGGCCAACGCCAGCCTCAACTGGCAGATCAACGAAGCGGTCAGCCTGTCGCTGATCGGCGAAGGCCGCTACGACCGCTATCGCGACACCCTCATCGACAGTGCCGGCACCCGCCACGTGCGCTATTACGAGGACTACACGATCTTCCACCTGGGCGGCAGCTGGAAGGCCACGCCGTGGCTGACGGTCAACGCACGGGTCAACAACCTGTTCGACAAGGACTTCGTCTCGCAGTCGTGCCTGCTGCTCAATCCCAGCGAGTTCAGCTGCGTGGACGACTACGCGACCAAGGACCAGCGCCGCAGCTACTGGATTTCGTTGAACGCGAAGTTCTGATCGCCGCGCACCGCCTTGGTGGGTGCCAACCTTGGTCGGCACCGCTTCATCCACGCATGGCGTGGATCTACCAATCCTGCGGTAGTGCCGGCCGCTGGCCGGCAACCGCTAAAGCCCCCTCCGGGATACAGAACGACACGCAATTGCGAGCTATTCTCATCAATGATGTAATGGGCAGTCCCCGTCCGCCCCGAACCGTGCCGTGAGCCGTCCTGCCTCTTCCACCGTGCAGCAGCAACAGAACCGTGGCTTCTGGCTGCGGACGCTGCACCAGTGGCACTGGATCAGCTCGGCGGTGTGCCTGATCGGCATGCTGCTGTTCGCGGTGACCGGCCTGACCCTCAACCATGCCGCGAAGATCGAGGCCAAGCCCGAGGTGCAGAACCAGCATCTGGAGCTGCCGGCCGAACTGCTGGGCCAACTGGGCACCCGCGAAGACGGCAACGCGCCGATCCCGCGCCCGGCGCGGCAATGGCTGGATACGCAGCTGGGCATCGCCATTGGCGGCCGCCCGGCCGAATGGTCGGCCGAAGAGATCTACCTGTCGCTGCCGCGCCCCGGTGGCGATGCCTGGCTGAGCATCGATCGCCAGACCGGCGCGGTGGAATACGAATCAACCTCGCGCGGCGCGGTGTCCTACCTCAACGACCTGCACAAGGGCCGCAATGCCGGCCCGGCGTGGGGCTGGTTCCTGGACCTGTTCGCCGTGGCCTGCCTGGTGTTCTGCATCACCGGCCTGTTCCTGCTGCACCTGCATGCGCGGCAGCGGCGCATGACCTGGCCGCTGGTCGGCCTCGGCCTGATGATCCCGCTGCTGATCGCCCTGCTGCTGATCCACTGACTTTCCTTCGTTCCTGGAGCCGCCCCATGCGCGTCACCCTGACCATCGCCCTCAGCGGCCTGCTGGCCACTTCGCCGGCCTATGCCACCACGCTCGACATCAACGTCGAAGTGCCCAAGCTCAACGTGGCCGAGTACCACCGCCCGTACGTGGCGGTGTGGCTGGAAGGCGCCGACCAGAAGGTCGCGGCCAACCTGTCGGTCTGGTACCAGCAGACCAGCAACAGCGAAGGCCATGGCACCAAGTGGCTGCCCGACCTGCGCCAGTGGTGGCGCAAGAGCGGCCGCACCCTGCAGGTGCCGGTGGACGGCGTGACCGGCCCGACCCGCCCGGCCGGCAAGCACGCGCTGTCGTTCAACGACAAGCAGCCGGCACTGAAGCAGCTGGCCCCGGGCAACTACACCCTGGTGGTGGAAGCGGTGCGCGAAGTCGGCGGCCGTGAACTGCTGAAGATTCCCTTCACCTGGCCGGCCACCGCCGCACAGAACGGCAAGGCGCAGGGCGCCACCGAACTGGGCCAGGTCACCCTCGCCGTCAAACCCTGAGAGGGGACGGAGGGGATCAAGTCGTAGCCCCCTCTTCCTTGCCGCATCACCCGCATCCACTGGAGTCCTCCGCATGAAGCGCACGCTCGTCCTCGCCGCCGCCCTGGCCGCTGCCCTTCCCTTCTCCGCCCTGGCCCACAAGGCCTGGCTGCTGCCCTCGCAGACCGTGATCGCCGGCAACGCGCCGTGGATCACCGTCGACGGTGCGGTCTCCAACGACCTGTTCTATTTCAACCACGTGCCGCTGCGCCTGGAATCGCTGGTGATCACCGCGCCGGACGGCAGCACCGTGCAGCCGCAGAACGCCTCCACCGGCAAGTACCGCAGCGTGTTCGACATCGAACTGAAGCAGCCGGGCACCTACCGCATCGCGTCGGTCAATGACGGCCTGTTCGCCACCTACGAGCAGAACGGCGAGCGCAAGCGCTGGCGCGGCAGCGTCGCCACCTTCGGCGAACTGCCCAAGGACGCAAAGAAGCTGGAAGTGAGCCAGTCGGTCGGCCGCGTGGAGACCTTCGTCACCAACGGTGCGCCGAACGACACCGCGCTCAAGCCCACCAACCGTGGCATCGAGCTGGTCGCCGTCGGCCACCCGAACGACCTGTTCGCCGGCGAGGAAGCCACCTTCCGCGTGCTGGTCGACGGCAAGCCGACCGCCGGCCTGGAGTTCGAGATCGTGCGTGGCGCCACCCGCTACCGCAACGCGCAGGACGAACTGAAGGTCACCAGCGATGCCAAGGGCGAGATCAAGGTGAGCTGGCCGGAAGCTGGCATGTACTGGCTGGAAACCGGCACCGAGGACAACAAGACCTCGGTGAAGCAGGCCGCCAAGCGCCGCCTGAGCTACGTGGCCACGCTGGAAGTGCTGCCGCAGTAATGACGTGGACCGCGATGCCGGGCAGCCCCGGTATCGCATCTGCAGCACACCACCATGACCGATCCCCAGCTCGACATCGCCCGCCTCGGTGGCATCACCATGGGCACCACCTGGAGCGTGTCGCTGGTCGCGCCGCGCCAGCGCGACCTGCACCCGCTGCATGTCGGCATCCAGGCGCGGCTGGACGAGGTGGTCGCGCAGATGAGCACCTGGGAGCCCGGCTCGGACCTGAGCCGCTACAACCGCGCCAACGCTGGCCAATGGTGCGCGCTGCCGGCTGAGACCCGCCAGGTGCTGGCCTGCGCACAGGCCATCGCCGCCGCCAGCGATGGTGCATTCGATCCCACCGTCGGCCCGTTGGTGGCACTGTGGGGTTTCGGTGCACATGCCGGCGAACGCCGCCAACCCGATGCCGCCACCGTGCGGGCCACGCGCGAGCGCTGCGGTTGGCAGCGCCTGCAATGGCGCAGCGATGCGCTGCTGCAACCGGGCGGACTGGAACTGGATCTGTCGGCGATCGCCAAGGGGTTCGGCGTCGATCACGTGGCCGCCTGGCTGCGCGATCAGGGCATCGCTGCTGCACTGATCGAGGTCGGTGGCGAACTGGCCGGCTACGGCCGAAAACCGGACGGCCAGCCGTGGCGCGTGCTGGTGGAGTCCGCACCGGAAGAAGACGCGCACACCGAAACACCACCGCGGGTGCTGGCACTGGAGGACAAGGCGGTGGCCACCTCCGGTGATCGCTGGCACCAGTACCAGGCCGATGGCGAGGCTTACAGTCACAGCCTGGACCCGCGCTCTGGCAGACCGGTGCGGCAGGTCGCCGCAGCGGTCACCGTGGTGGCGGACGACGCCATGCACGCCGATGCCTGGGCCACCGCACTGACCGTGCTCGGCCACGAACAGGGCATGGCGCTGGCCGAACGCGAAGGCCTGGCTGCACGCTACCTGCAGCGTGCAGCAGACGGCCCCCGGGAATTTCTCAGCAGCGCCTTCCAGCGCCTGCTCGACGAGCAGGACGCATGAGCGCACGTCCATCGCGCGCGTGGCTCGGCAACGCACTGGCCCTGCTCCTGCTGGCGCTGATCGCCTGGGCGTTGCTGCGACTGCATCTCGGCGAAGCCTGGTGGCAGGGCGCGCCGCCGGCACGGCGAACGCAGATTGCGATCATCGCCACCGCGCTGTATGCGCTGGCCTGCGCCGCACTGTGGTGGCGTGGGCGACCGCGCGACGATGCTGCCTGTGGCGACGTCGCACCGATCCTGATGGTCTGGTCCAGCCAGACCGGTTTTGCCCGCGAACTGGCCGAACGCAGTGCCAAGGCATTGCGCGGTGCCGGCGTGCCGGTGCGTGTGCGCGGCCTGCATGAGGTCGACGCCACGCTACTGGCCGACAGCCAGCGTGCATTGTTCATCGCCAGCACCACTGGCGAAGGCGACCCACCCGATCATGCGCTGCCGTTCCTGCGCGGCGTGATGACCTCACCGCCTGCGCTGCAGCACCTGCAGTACGGCGTGCTCGCACTGGGCGACCGCAGTTACGGCCACTTCTGCGGATTCGGCCACCAGCTCGATCAGTGGCTGCGCCAGCACGGTGCGCATCCGCTGTTCGATGCGATCGACGTCGACAACGCCGATCCGGCCGCGCTGCGCCATTGGCAGCAGTTGCTGGGCCAGCTCGGCGGCGGCGCCAGCGAACTGCCCGACTGGAGCCCGGCCGAGTACCAGCCGTGGACGCTGCTGCAACGTGAGCATCTGAACCCGGGCAGCCCCGGCGGCCCCGTGTATTGGCTGCGCCTGCAGCCCCCGGCCGATGCAGATGCGCAGTGGCAGGCCGGTGACATCGCCGAGATCGGCCCGCAGCACGCACCGCACACCGTGCGTGCCTGGCTGGACGCACAACGCTTCGATGCGGATACCGTGCTGGATGACGGGCAGACGTTGCTGGCACGCGTCGCGCGCTCGCACCTGCCCTCATTGGTTCCCCCGGGTGATCTGCCCGCATTGCTGGCGACCCTGCAACCGCTGCCCCATCGCGAGTACTCGATTGCCTCGGTGATGGCCGACGGTGCGGTCGAGCTGCTGCTGCGCCGACAGCTGCGCGCGGACGGCACGCCTGGCATCGGCAGCGGCTGGCTGTGCGACCACGCGGCCATCGGCGAACCGGTGCAGCTGCGCCTGCGCCGCAACGACAATTTCCATGGCGTGCCCGCCGATGTACCGCTGCTGCTGATCGGCAACGGCACCGGCATCGCCGGCCTGCGCGCGCATCTGCACGAACGTATCCGCAGTGGCGCACGACGGACCTGGCTGCTGTTCGGTGAGCGCACCGCCGCGCACGACTTCCACTTCGGTGAAGAACTGCAGGCCATGCTGGCCGACGGCTCACTGGCGCGGTTGGATGCCGTGTTCAGCCGCGACGGCGGCGCGCATCGCTATGTGCAGGACCGGCTGCTGGCCGAAGCGGCAACGCTGCGGCAGTGGGTGGATGAAGGCGCCACGATCCTGGTCTGCGGCAGCCTGCAGGGCATGGCCCCGGCGGTGGATGCGGTGATCGAGCAGGTGCTGGGTGTTGCGGGCAAGGAAGCGCTGTTGCTGGCCGGTCGCTACCGGCGCGATGTGTATTGAGGTTGCCGCATCCACGCATGGCGTGGATCTACTGCGCGGCGTGTCCAGGCATGGCAACTACACCCCAGTAGATCCACGCCATGCGTGGATTGAGCCACCGGCGCCCAGGAATCATCCCGCTGCTGCACTGACCCGTATCGCCAACAACTCGCCACCGCCCTGCAACGCGTGCCGCTGACGTTCGCCGGCCGCCAACCACGCGGTATCGCCGGCCCGTAGCGCGGGCAGGCCGCTGTCGGCACCGAACTCTGCCTGACCGGACAGCAGATGCAGCGCCCAGGCCACGCCCGGTTCGCAGAAGAAGAACATCGCGCCCACCAGCGGCCGGTGCAGCAGTTCGGCCTGCAGCAGCTCGCGCTTCCACATCAGGTTGAAGTCGTGGGTGGTGCCATCGACCAGTTCACCGTGCAGGGTTTCCTCGCCGGCAAAGCGCACCCGTCCATGCGGCGGCAGGACTTCGGCAACGCGGCCACCGTCGAAGCGCAGGCGCACGCCATTGCCCTGCAGCAGTACCAGTTCGCGCTCCACGCCGGGGAAGGCGGAGAACGCGGCGTCCTGTTCGATCTCGGCCACCGACAGGCGCAGCGCCCAGTCATCCCCCTGCGCAGGCAGGCGCAGGATCTCGCGGGTCCAGCCAAGTCCATTCCGCCAGCGTTCGCGGCGGTAGTCCAGGCGGGAGATCACCTGGCTCGGAGTGTGCAGCAGGGAGTCGATGTTCATCCGCGCATTGCATCATGCCGCGCGCCGTCGTGCATCACCGCGTGGCGAGCGTGCCCTGGCCACCGCACCCGCCGGCCAGCAGCTGCGAGTGCTTCAGCCAATCCTGGTCGGGGTAGTAAGCAAACACCATCGTGCCACCACGCAACGCATCGATCAGCGGCTTGGCCACCGACAGCCGCACCGCCGGGCAACCCAGGCTGCGTCCCAGCCGCCCCTGCAGCTGCGCGGTAGCCGGGTTCACGTACGGCGCACCATGGATGACGATCGCTCGGTCACGCGCGCGGTCATTGAAGCCCGGTTCCAGGCCGGCCAGGCGCAGCGAATATCCATTGCCGCCCATGTAGGTCTCCTGCGCGGTGAACGCGCCGAGACTGGACATGAAACTGCCGTCGCGGTTGGAGAAGTGCTCGGTGCGGTTCTCGCCGCTGTTGCGGCCATGCGCCACCCATTCCTCGAACAACAGGCGCTGATGGGCCAGGTCGAACACCCACAGCCGCGGCTCGGTGGACGGGCGCGAGTAATCGATCACGCTGAGGCGATCACCCTTGATGCCCAGTTCCGGCCGCTGCAACGCACAGCGCATGGCGTGCGCCGCCAGCTGCAGCACGTGGCGGTCGGCCTTGGGCGCACTGCGCGACAGCAGGGCAGCCAGATCATCGGCAGAGGTGGCGAGGGCGGGCGTCTGTGCCAGCGCCGGGGCGCTGGCCGAGGTCGCCAGCAGGCCGAACGCGGCCAGCCGGCACAGGCGGGATGCAGTCATGGGCACAACGAGGGGACTCAGTTGCCCTTGAGGGTGGACCCTGGCGGCTCGGATTCCAAGACCGGCTGCATTCCGGATTCAGCCGGGCTTGGGCGGACCGCCGGCAGCGAGGTGACCAGCAGGGTCGTGCCCGGCACCAGCACCTGGTACAGCTGGCGAGCGAAATCGGTCGGCAGCGCCATCGGCAGCGAGGGCGTGGCCAGCAGGTCCGGCGTGGCCTGGGCACGGTCCTGGCCCAGCAACGGATAGGCCGTCCACTGGTGCAGCCGCTGGTTCACGTCCAGCGGGCTGGGGGTGTCGCTGTAACCCTGCCCCATCACGAACAGCGTGGTGCCCTGGAAGGCCGGCAAGGCGTCGGCCTTCAGCGGCGACTCGCCAATCATCACGCCGTCGCGCAGCACGTACAGGCGCTGGTCGTGCAGGCTGACCAGGATGCCGACCTGCCCGGCCGGCGCCGCGGCGTCGTCCCACCAGGCCTGTGCCGGGGCTCCGCCCTCGGTCTCCGGCAGGGCCTGGCCGCGCGCGTTCACCGGCGCCAGCACCGACGGATAGGCCAGGGTCATCGGCGAGCTCTTGGCATCGGCCACGACCACGGTATCGCCGCGCTGGGTTTCACTGAACAGCTTCTGCGCGAAGGCCTGCGGCAGGCGCACGCAGCCGTGCGAGGCCGGATGCCCGGGCAGGCTGCCGCCATGCAGGGCGATGCCGTCCCAGGTCAGCCGCTGCATGTACGGCATCGGCGCGCTGTTGTAGAGGTTGGACTTGTGGTCCTTGTCCTTCTGCAGGATGGTGAACACACCGGTCGGCGTCTCGTGCCCGGCCTTGCCCGAGCTGATCGTGGTCAGGCCGATGGCGATACCGTTGCGGTAGACATAGGCGCGCTGCTCATCAAGGCTGACCACCAGCACGATCGGGCCGGTCGGCGAGATTTCCGGATGCCACAGGTATTCGCCCGGCTTGAGGTCGGTCGGTCCGCGTACCTCGGCGGTGGCCACAGCGGCAGCTGCAGGCTTGGCGGCCGGCGTCGGCGCAGCGGCATGGGCCAGCAGCGGCAGGGCCAGTGCAAGGGCGAGCATCAGGGTCGTGGGGCGGTGCGGAAGCATCCAGCGGGGGTCCTTTCCATGCAGAGCGGCCACCGTACACCATCGGCCCGTGGTGGCCGCGGCAAAACCAGGCGCCGGAAATGAAACTGCCCGGCGACACAGCCATGTGTCGTACCGGGCAATCGTTACGTCCTTGTCGGCCTGCTGCCGCCCCCTCGCATCCTGCGCTGTGGGGGTAGCGTTGCATCCTGCACGCGGCCGCGTCTGTCCTGTTTGTATCTCAGCCCCTTCCACAGGTCTGTGATGCCACCATCCTGGTGAGTGGTGCCGCGTCCTGCGGCGGTCGGTGGTCACGGCCTTCCTGTCCGTGACCGGTGAACCAGCCTCCTGCCGGTTCCGACGATTCCTGCTGTCAGCGCCTCGGTACGGTTCGCACCGGTACCGATCCGGGTACCGGATCCGCCGGCAACAACCTGTTGCGTACGGTGATCCGCTGTCGATTCCGTTCGACGATTGCTTTCCCTATCCCCTTCACCTGCGCCAGGTCCTCGACGCGATGAAACGGGCCGTGTCTGCGCCGGTGCTCGACGATCGCCTCGGCCTTGGCGGCTCCGACCATCGTCAATCCCTGCTGCAGCGCCTGGGCATCGGCGCGGTTGATGTCGATCGGTTCGGCGGCATGCGCCCCTGCGATCCACACGACCAGCACCAGTGCCCTCAACACGACACTCCAAGGCACGACGTGTATCTCCTTGTGGTTCTGACCGTCCCGACCGGCAATCCCGTCGGTAGGAACAGTGTCCGTCACCACATGCACACAGCCTATCGGTTTCCTGGATTTCTAAAAGCCAGCCAAATACCCGACGTGATGTAGGAAAAACCCTACCCACGGCACAGGCGTAGAATGTCGCGATCACAGCCCATGCAATCGGAGTTTCAGATGGACAGCGCCAAGCTCGGCCAATTCGTCAATGACAAGTGGGACAGCGAGATCGTCCCGCAGTTGGTCGACTACATCCGCATTCCCAACAAGTCGCCGATGTTCGACGCCAATTGGGTGCAGAACGGCTACATGGAACAGGCGGTCACGCTGATGGAGAACTGGGCCAAGGCCCAGCAGCTGCCCGGCCTGAAGGTTGAAGTGGTGCGCCTGGAAGGCCGTACCCCGCTGATCTTCCTGGAAATTCCGGCTACCGGCGCCGAAACCGGCGACGACACCATCCTGCTCTACGGCCACCTGGACAAGCAGCCGGAAATGACCGGCTGGGACGACGACCTCGGCCCGTGGACCCCGGTCCTGCGCGGCGACAAGCTGTATGGCCGCGGCGGCGCCGACGACGGTTACGCCATCTTCGGCTCGCTGGCCGCCGTACTGGCGCTGCAGGCCCAGGGCCTGCCGCACGCCCGCTGCGTGGTGCTGATCGAAGCCTGTGAAGAATCGGGCAGCTACGACCTGCCAGCCTACGTAGACCACCTGGCCGACCGCATCGGCAAGCCGTCGCTGGTGGTCTGCCTGGATTCGGGCTGCGCCAACTACGACCAGCTGTGGTGCACCACCTCGCTGCGCGGCCTGACCGGCGGCAACTTCACCGTGAAGGTGCTCAACGAAGGCGTGCATTCCGGCGATGCCTCCGGCGTGGTGCCGTCCAGCTTCCGCCTGCTGCGCCAGCTGCTGTCGCGCATCGAGGACCAGGACACCGGCCGCATCCTGATCGACGGCATGAACGTTGAAATTCCGGCCGAGCGCCAGGAACAGGCCAAGCGCGCCGCCGAAGTGGTCGATACCGAAATCTTCGAGAAGTTCCCGATGGTCGACGGCCTGCGTCCGATGAACGAGGACCTGACCGAGCTGGTGCTCAACCGCACCTGGCGCCCGGCGCTGTCGGTCACCGGCGTCGGTGGCATGCCGGCATTGGAATCGGCCGGCAACGTGCTGCGCCCGCAGACCTCGGTGAAGCTGTCGCTGCGCCTGCCGCCGACCGCCGATGGCAAGACCTGCGGTGAGCTGCTGAAGGAAGCGCTGCTGCGCGATCCGCCGAACGGCGCGCAGGTCACCCTGGATCTGGAAAAGGCCTCCACCGGCTGGAACGCCCCGGCCATGGCGCCGTGGCTGACCCAGGCCATCGACGACGCCAGCCAGGCCTTCTTCGGCAAGCCGGCGATGTACATGGGCGAAGGCGGCTCGATCCCGTTCATGGGCATGCTGGGTGAGAAGTTCCCGGGCGCCCAGTTCATGATCACCGGCGTGCTTGGCCCGCACTCCAACGCGCACGGCCCGAACGAGTTCCTGCACATCCCGATGGGCAAGAAGGTCACCGCCTGCGTGTCCAAGGTGATCAGCGAGCACTACGCGGCCAGCCTGCGCGGCGAGACCAGCGGTTCGCCGGTGGCTGCCGACAGTGGCACCCGCCACGGCGACCACGGCTGCTGCTGATTACGTCACACCGTGACGGACGCAGTCTGGCCTTGCTAGGCTGCGTCCACCCTTGCTGGAAATCGCGCGCATGAATGGTCTGTTCGGCAGCAGCAGCTGGCTCTACATCATCCTGGTCGGCTTCTTCGTCGGCCTGCTCGGGCGTTTCTTCATGCCCGGCAACAACCGCATGGGCTGCCTGCTGACCATCGTGCTGGGCATCCTCGGTGCGCTGCTGGCCGGCTGGTTTGGCCAGTACATGGGCTGGTACGCCCCCGGTGAGCCGGCCGGTTTCCTCGGTGCGGTGGTGGGCGCGGTGGCCGTGCTGGCCGTCCTGCGCCTGTTCAGCGGCCGCCGCTGAGCCCGCATCCCCTTCCCTTCCTGTTCCCGACGTTGGCGCGCCCGGCGCGCCCGGATATGCCTGCATGACCGAACCCGCCTCCGATCCCCAGCGCAGCGCGCAGCGCCTGCGGTGGGCCCGTACCCAGCTCGATGATGCCAGCGCGGTGGTCGAACGCGCCTCGGTTGATGCCGGCATGCGCAGCTACTGGCGCACCACCAGCACCGGTGGCAGCCACATCGTGATGGATGCCCCGCCGGGGCTGGAAGATCCGCGGCCGTGGCTGCGCATGCGCGGCCTGCTGCACGACAACGGCCTGCGTGTGCCCGCGCTGCTGGCACAGGATCTGGAGGCCGGCTTCCTGCTGCTGGAAGATCTCGGCGGCCCGACCCTGGCGAAGATCCTCGACGAGCGCAACGCCGATGAATGGTTCGGCCGTTCGATCGAACAGCTGCTGCGCCTGCAGGCGATTCCGGTGCCGGCCGACTTCGGCCAGTTCGGCGAAGCGCTGCTGCAGCGTGATGCCGGCCTGTTCGACGAATGGTTCCTGCAGCGCCACCTGAACCTGGAGCTGGACTGCGGCGAGATCGAAGGCCTGCAGCTGGTGCATCGCCGCCTGATGGACAACGCGCTGGGCCAGGCCCAGCTGATGACCCATCGCGACTACATGCCGCGCAACCTGATGCCGGTCGACGACGGCCCCGCCGTGCTGGATTTCCAGGACCTGGTGCGCGGCCCGATCGCCTACGACGCGGTGAGCCTGTTCAAGGACGCCTTCCTGAGCTGGCCGCTGCAGCGCGTGGACGAGTGGCTGGCGCAGTACCACGAGCGCGCGCACGACGCCGGCCTGCCGGTGCCCGACCGCGCCACCTTCCTGCGCGATGCCGACTGGATGGGCATCCAGCGCCACGTGAAGATCCTCGGCCTGTTCTGCCGCCTGCGCTACCGCGACAACAAGGGCCATTACCTGGACGACGCACCGCGCTTCATCAACTACCTGGATGAAGTGCTGCCGCGTTACCGCGAACTGGCACCGCTGCAGCAGCTGCTGGACGACCGCATCAAACCGGCGCTTGCCGAACTGGCCGCACCGATGCGCGTGGCCCGATGAAGGCGCTGGTCTTTGCCGCCGGCCTCGGCGAGCGCATGCGCCCGCTGACCCTGCACACGCCCAAGCCGCTGCTGGAAGTAGCCGGCAAGCCACTGATCGTCTGGCACCTGGAGCGCCTGGCGGCGCTCGGTGTGCGCGAGGTAGTGGTCAACACCGCGTGGCTGGCCGAGCAGTTCCCAGCGACGCTGGGTGATGGCAGCCAATGGGGCCTGCGCCTGCATTTCCTTTACGAAGGGCAGACCCCGCTGGAAACCGGCGGCGGCATCCTCAACGGGCTGCCGGTGCTGGGCGACGCCCCGTTCCTGGTGGTGAACGGCGACATCTGGACTGATTTCGATTTCGCCACGCTGCCGCGCGAACCACAGGGCCAGGCGCACCTGGTGCTGGTCGACAATCCCGCGCAGCACCCGGACGGCGACTACCGGCTGGACGCGCAGGGCCTGCTGCACCACGACCGCCAAGGGCCGTGCCTGACCTACGCGGGCATCGGCGTGTATCGCCCCTCCATCGTGGCCGACTGGCGCACGGTGATCGGCGATGCGCCGGGTAGCGAGCGTGTTCCGCCGAAGTTCTCGGTGGTGCCGCTGCAGAAGCATTTCATGGCGCAGGGGTTGATGACGGGGCAGCACCATCGCGGGCGTTGGACCGATGTGGGTACCGTGGATCGCCTGCGCGCGCTGGATGTTGAGTTGGCGGCGAACGGCTGAGCCCCTCGTGGCTGGACGTTTTGAGAGCAGAAGCCTTGCTTGGCCGGGCGGGGTGGGCTGCGCAGGGGACGCTGCAAGTACGTCCATGTAAGCTCGGTCGCCGCATCCATGCGGCTCACGCCCCTGCGCAGCCCACCCCGACCGGCCTCTGACAGTTTCCGTGCGCGTCCAGCCACGGAAAAGAAAAAGAAAATCAAAAGCGGATCGCTTCGCTGCGCTCGCTCTGGTGACGGCCAACGGTCGTCACCCACCAACAGCAGTCAGCAGTGCAGTACGCAGTCCCGGCAGATCGCGGGAACCTGTCGAAGGCGGGGCGCTGTGGGTTTGCGGGGTGTGAGCCGCATGGGCCCGAGGCATGCCTCGGGCGGGTTGGGCAGGACGCCCAACCCCGGTCTTGCCGTGTGCGCAGGATTGCGCACACGAGCAAGCGGCGACCAAGCCCCCATGGATGGGTTCACGGCGTCCCCGCAAACCCACAGCGCCCCGCCATCCCACGGATAGCCCGCTTTTGACGTTGACGTTGATGTTGCTTCGGCTTCGGCGGGTGCAGGGCGCAGCCCTGCAAACAAACCCCACCCTCAGTAACGAGGCCGGCCTTCTTCCAGCACCTGGCGCAGGAACGGCACGGTGATCCGCCGCTTCGCCGCCAGTGACTCGCGGTCCAGCCAGTCCAGCAGCGTGATCAATCCACCCAGCTCGCGCCCGGTGTGCGACAGCAGCCACTCGATGGCCGCCTCGTCGATCGCCAGCCCACGCCGCAGTGCACGCTCACGCAGCACCGCCGCGCGACCTTCCTCATCCAACGGCTGCAGCAGCACGCGCACGCACTGGCCCAGGCGCGAACGCAGGTCGGGCAGTACCAGCCCCAGTTCTTCCGGCGCCTTCTGCGCCGTGTACAACACGGTCACGCCCGCAGCGCGCGCGCGGTTGTGGAAATCGAACAGCGCGATCTCGTCTTCGCGGTTGCCGGCGACCTCGTCCAGGCCGTCCAGCGCCACCAGCTCGCGCACCTCCAGCCCATCCAGCGCCGCACGCACGCGGCCGGCCGCACTGGCCAGCGGCACGTAGGTCGGCAGGCGGCCGGCCTGCTCGGCGCTGGAACACATCGCCAGCGCCTGATGGGTCTTGCCGGTGCCCGCCGCCCCTTCCAGGTAGACCCAATCGTGGCTGGCGCCCACCGCGATCGCGCGCAGCTGCGCCAGCGCGCCATCCGGCGCGCCGATGAAGGTCTCCAGGCGCTGGTCCCGCGGGTAATGCAGGGCCAGCGGCAGTTGCGGCACACCCATCACTTCAGGTCGGGGCCCTTGTCGTTCGGAATGATGATATGGGGGGCATCGACCACGCCATCAAGCACGATCGCCGGCTTCTCGCCCACGTACAGCTCGCTCTGGCGGTAGCGCTGGTGCGCGTAGCGCAGCAGCACGTTGGTCACCGCCGCCACCGGCAGCGCCAGCAGCATGCCGAGGAAGCCGAACAGCTGGCCGCCGGCCATCACCGCGAAGATCACCGCCACCGGGTGCAGGCCGATCTTGTCGCCGACGATGCGCGGGGTCAGCACGTAGCTTTCCAGCAGCTGGCCCACGGTGAACACCACGCCGACCAGGATCAGCAGCTTCAGGTCGAAGCCCTGCGCCTGCACCAGTGCGGCGATGATCGCCATCAGGATGCCGGTGGTCGCGCCCAGGTAAGGGATGAAGCTGATGAGGCCGGCAATCAGGCCGATCAGCAGGCCCAGCTTCAGGCCAACCAGCGACAGGCCACCGGCATAGATCACGCCCAGCGCCAGCATCACCAGGAACTGGCCGCGGATGAACGCGCCCAGCACCTCGTTGGATTCGCGCGCCAGCGCGCTGATGGTGCCGATCTGGTTGCGCGGAATCACCGACGCGACCCGCTCGACCAGCTTGTCCCAGTCACGCAGGAAGTAGAACGCCAGGATCGGCAGCAGCAGGATGTTGACCACCCAGGTCACCATCGCGAAGCCCGAGCGCGAGACGTAGCCCATGAACGTGGTGGCGAAGCCGCCGGCCTGCTGCCAGTGGCTGCGCACCCATTCGATCAGGCGGTCCGGATCCAGCCACTGCATCACTTCCAGGCCGGTCTTCTGCTCGAACCAGGGAATGCCCTTTTCCATCAACCACGCCTGTGCCTGCGGCGCGACCGCGATCAGGGTGGTGATCTGGCGCTCGATCATCGGCACCAGCACCAGCAGCAGCGCCACGATCACCAGCACCATCGCGGCGAACACCAGCACCACGCCGGTCATGCGCGAGCGGCCGGTGGCCTCGATGCGGTCCACCAGTGGATCGCCCAGCCAGGCCAGCGCCAGCGCCAGCACGAAGGGAGTCAGGATCGGCGCCAGCAGCCACACCACCCAGCCGACCAGGCCGGCGAACAGGATGTACTTCAGGCGGCGCAGGAACTGCGCGATTTCCGCTTCCGGGGTCAGAGTCATCGCAGGCGGTACTCGTTGCTGACCGGGGCGGCCACCGGAGTACCGGTGGTGTCATCGATCGGCGTCGGCAGGGCCGGCAGCGGTGCGCTCGGCACCAGCACGCCGTTGTCGCCCAGCATGCGGTTGAAGCCGGCCAGGCCGGTGGTCATCTCCAGGCTCAGCTCCAGCTGGCCGGCCGAAGCGTGCAGCGGGGTGACGTTGCGCACCACCGGTACCTCGCGCAGGCCGGCAGCCAGGCGCAGGTAGTCGTCGGCGCTGTTGATGCCGGTGACCACCACCCGGTAGCTGCCGGCCTGGCCGACGGCGGCGCCGGCCTTGGCATAACGCTTGACCAGCGCATCGGCGGCACCATCGGCACCGGCGGCCATCGCACGCATGGCGTTGGCGTCCTTGCTGGTCCACTTGTTCAGCTCACGGCCGTTGTCGACGAACACCCAGTCCGCCTGCCAGCCACCGTTGGCGCGGTACAGCTTGCCGATCAGCTGCATCGGCGGCGAGTAGCGCGAAGAGGCGCGGGCCACGGCGGCACTGTCCTGGCGCCAGATGGCACCGGCCAGTGCCTGTTCGGCAGCACCACCGCTGGGCAGGCCCAGCTTGTAGCCGCGCTCGATGGCGCGGTTCAGCAACGGCCGGGCGGCGTTGGCCTGCTGCACGCTGACCAGGCGCGGACCACTGCCGTCGTCGACGGCCAGCCACAGCACCGGCTTCGGGCGCGGCTGCGGCCACAGCGGCAGGCCCAGCGCCGACACCAGCGAATCGACATCGTCCTCGCGGAAGCGGGCTACCAGCAGGGTACGGAAGCTGGGGGCGCCACTGGCGCTCACGCTCTGGTCCTGCTTGTAGTCGTAGCTGGCCACGTAATCCTTGGCATTGCGCAGCGCCTGCGCCACGCCAGGGCGCGACATCACGCTGCGATCGCCGGACAATTTGCCCAGTACAACGCTCAAGGCGCGGGCCAGGGCGCCGTTGCGGTCGGCTTCGGCTTGGCTGTTGACGGGCACTTCGGCCTCGTACGCGCCAGTGGCGGTGGCAACATCACCCTCGGTGCGCAGGCCGCTCTGGGCCATCGTGGCCACCGGCAGGCTCAGCGCAAGGAGCAGGGTCAGAATCAGGCTGCGGCGCATCAGGACATCCATTGGCTCGACGTATCCGGGGGAATTGTTGCCCGAATACGGCCTTTGCGCCAATGCGGCCTGTTAAAATCGCCCGTTCAACCCCTGCCAGCGCCGACGCCCGTGACCAACACCCCGTCTTCCGCCCCCTCCCCCCTCACCTATCGTGACGCGGGTGTCGACATCGACGCCGGCAACGCGCTGGTCGAGCGGATCAAGCCCCTGGTCAAGCGCAGCTTCCGCCCGGAAGTGATGGGTGGCCTGGGTGGCTTCGGCGCCCTGTTCGACCTGTCCAACAAGTACCGCGAGCCGGTGCTGGTGTCCGGTACCGACGGCGTGGGCACCAAGCTGAAGCTGGCCCACCAGCTGAACCGCCACGATACGATCGGCATCGACCTGGTCGCCATGTGCGTGAACGACGTGCTGGTGCAGGGTGCCGAACCGCTGTTCTTCCTGGACTACTTCGCTACCGGCAAGCTGGACATCGACACCGCCGCGGCGGTCGTGGGCGGCATCGCCAACGGCTGCACCGAGGCCGGCTGTGCGCTGATCGGCGGCGAAACCGCTGAAATGCCCGACATGTATGCCCCGGGCGAGTACGACCTGGCCGGCTTCACGGTCGCTGCGGTCGAGAAGAGCGAGCTGAAGGACGGCGCCAGCGTGGCCGCCGGCGACGTGCTGATCGGCATCGCCTCGTCCGGCCCGCACTCCAACGGTTACTCACTGGTGCGCCGCATCTACGACCGCGCCGGTCGCCCGGCCGATCTGGAGCTGGAAGGCGGCGTGAAGCTGGTCGATGCGCTGATGGCGCCGACCCGCCTGTACGTCAAGCCGATCCTGTCGCTGCTGAAGTCGCACGGCGAAGCCATCCACGGCATGGCCCACATCACCGGTGGCGGCCTGACCGAGAACATCATCCGTGTGGTGCCCGAAGGCCTGGGCCTGGACATCCGGGCCTCGTCGTGGACCCTGCCGCCGGTGTTCCAGTGGCTGCAGAAGGAAGGCGCCGTGGCCGACAGTGAAATGTGGCGCACCTTCAACTGCGGCATCGGCTTCGTGCTGATCGTGGCGCCGGACCAGGTGGCTGCAGTGTCCGACGCGGTCAAGGCGCAGGGCCTGGAGCACTGGACCATCGGCCAGGTGGTCACCGCCGAAGGCGCCGAGCGCGTCCACATCGGCTGATCCCGGCAACCCAGGAGCCCGCATGGACGCAACGCCCCCCTTGTCGCCCGCCCCCGTGCCGCCGCCGCTGGCGACGGTACCGGTGTTCAGCGCGCAGGATGCCGATCACCTGCGCATGCTGGCCATCGCGCACTACGTGGTCGGCGCCCTGATCGCGCTGTTCTCGCTGATCTTCATCATCCACATCGTGCTGGGCATCACCGCGCTCACCGGCAACCTGCCGATGAATTCCGGCGGCCAGCCGTCATCGCCGGCCGAGGAACGCCTGTTCGGCTGGATGTTCACCATCGTCGGCTGCGTCATCGTGTTCGGTGGCGTGACCCTGGGCGCGTTCGTGGCCTACGCCGGCCGCTGCCTGACCCGTCGCCGCCGCTACCTGCTGTGCCTGATCGTGGCCGGCTTGGCCTGCCTGTTCACGCCGATCGGCACCGCACTGGGGGTGTTCAGCCTGATCACCCTGCTGCGCCCGCAGGTCAAGGCCGCCTTCGACCTTCCCGCCACGACCGCATGACTGCCTCCGGCAATCCGCCGCCGCTGCCACATCAGACCCTGGCGCAGCTGCAGCTGACCAGCCATCTGCAGACGCTGAAAGTGCTGTTCTACGCGTTGGCCGGCTTCCATTGGGTCGCCACAGTGGCGTTCCTCGGCCTCAGCGGCTGGGTGGCCCAGTCACGCGGGCTGGACGATGCCTGGATGCTGACCACGATCTATGCGTCGATCGCCGGGCTGGCCGCCGTGCTGGGGTTCGTGCAGCTGCACACCGCGCGCCAGCTGTCACATCGCACGGGGCTGGCCTGGTGCCAGCGCGCAGCCTGGCTGGGCGTACTGGCAGGCCCGCTGGGCATGGCCTTGGCCGCCTATGCCTGGGTGTTCCTGTCCAAGCCTGAAATGGCCGCGCTGTTCGACCGCGGCGACCACCTCAGTGTCTGAACCTGCCGGCAGACGCCCCGTCCTGTCCTGATCGATTTCCCATGTCCGCGCCTGCCCTCCCGACGTCCACTTCGCCCACCACCCACCGCTTCTCGGGCCCCAAGAAGCTGGCCTTTGCCACCGTACTGGCGGTGTTCGTCATCAGCTGGGTCCACCCGCTGTGGCCTACCGAACAGGCCCTGCACAGCACCCTGACCGTGATCGGGCTGGCCGCGCTGCTGTGGGTCGACCGTCGCGGCGGCTGGCTGGGCAACGGCGCCTTCATCGCCATCTGTGGCTTCATCGCGCTGCACTGCGTGGCGGCGCGCTGGCTGTATTCCAACGTGCCCTACGATGCTTGGGCGCAGGCGCTGACCGGCTGGTCGCCGAATGCGGCCTTCGGCTGGCAGCGCAATCACTTCGACCGCCTCATCCACTTCCTGTTCGGCGTCTGCTTCACTCCCGCGCTGCTGCAGCTGGCGCGCCATGCGTGGCCCGCGCTGCGCCTGGGCCAGGCCTTCACCCTGGCGGTGATGACGGTGATGTGTGCCAGCCTGGTCTACGAATGGTTCGAGTGGGCCATCGCGCTGGCGCTGTCGCCGGATGCCGCCGAGGCCTACAACGGCCAGCAGGGTGACATGTGGGATGCGCATGCCGACATGCTGATGGCGACCGTCGGCAGCCTGCTGACGTGGCCACTGATCCGCCGGAGTTCCCTGCAATGACCGCCCCAACCCGCATCGCCGTGCTCGCCTCGGGCCGCGGCAGCAACCTGCAGGCCATCCTCGACGCGATCGGCAGCGGCCGCCTGCCGGCCGAGGTGGTCGGCGTGTTTTCCGACCGCCCCGCCGCGGAGGCCCTGCAGCGCGTCGCACCGACCCTGCGCTGGGCACACGCACCGAAGTCCTTCAGTGACCGCGCCAGCTACGAGCAGGCGCTCGGCGATGCGCTTGCCGCAGTACAGCCGGACTGGATCGTCTGTGCAGGCTACATGCGCATCCTTGGTCCGGCCTTCGTGCAGCGCTTCGATGGCCGGCTGGTCAATATCCATCCGTCGCTGCTACCGCTGCACAAGGGCCTGGACACCCATGCCCGGGCGCTGCAGGCCGGCGATGCCGAGCACGGCGCCAGCGTGCACCTGGTGGTGCCGGAGCTGGATGCCGGAGCCGTGCTGGCGCAGGTACGTGTACCGGTGCAGCCAGGTGATGACGCGCACAGCCTGGCCGAGCGCGTGCTGGCGGTGGAGCATCCGCTGCTGATCGCCACCCTGCAGCTGTTGTGCGAGGGCCGCCTGGCTGAACGGGAGGGTCAGCCCTGGCTGGACGGTCACCCCCTGTTTAGCCCCTTGGCCCTAGATTCCGCCGGAAACCTGAACCGGTAACGCCCTTGCACACGCCCCGCTGACTGCGGGACTGGCATCCTGCCCCCTCCTGCGGTCCCTGTCCTCCATGAAGACCACGACCCTGCTGTCCACTTCATTGCTGCTGTCGCTTGCCGTGTTCCCCGGCGTGGGCTGGGGACAGGCACCGGCGCCTGCCACCCCGCCGGCACCGGTGCCCGCAGCGCAGCCACCTGCCGAGGCGCCGGCCGTACCGATGCCACCGGCACTGGCCTGGGAACCACCGCCGCTGCAGCCGTTCAGTGCCACCTACCAGGCCTTCTACAAGGGCAAGGAAGCGGGCGATGCCAGCATGCAGGTCACCCACACCGGCGGCAGCCAGTGGCGGGTGGACATGCAGGTGGTCGGCCGCCGCGGCTTTGCCAGCGTGCTGGGCCTGAACATCGAACAGAGCACAGTGTTCGAGGAGCGCAGCGGCGTGTATGCGCCGCTCAGCCAGAGCACGGTGCGCAAGGGCCTGTTCCTGGGCAAGAAGGCGGTCGGTACCTACAACTGGCAGGCCGGCACCGCGCAATGGACCGGTGACGTCAAGAAGGAACGCGCGCAGCCGATCCCGCTGCAGGCGGGCGACCAGAGCGCGCTGCTGATCAATCTGGCGATCATGCGCGATGCCCGCCCGGGCGCCGCCATGCACTATCGCTACGTGGACATGGGCAAGGTCCGCGAACACGACTACCAGGCCGCGCCGCAGACCGAGAACGTCGAGGTCGGCGACCTGTCCTACAACGCGCTGCGGGTCTACCGGACCAACGGCGGCAGAAACGAAACCATTCTCTGGATCGCCAACGGTGTCCCCACCCCGGTGCGCATCCTGCAACGCGAAGACGGCGAAGATCGCGTCGATCTGCGCCTGATCGAATACCAAGGAGTCTGAGCATGAACACCCTGACCCGCCCCCTCACCTGGATCGCAGCCGCTGCCCTGACCGTGGCCAGCCTGCCGGCCATGGCCCTGGAACCGTTCAAGGCGGATTACCTGGCCAGCTACATGGGCATGCAGGCCAACGGCACCATGACCCTGGCCAGCGAAGGCAGCAACAAGTGGCGCTACAGCCTGCAGGTGAAGAACCAGCTGGCCGACCTCAGCCAGAGCACGGTGTTCGAGGAAGTCCGTGGCCAGCTGCGCCCGCTCAGCAGCCAGGACCGTTCGGCGCTGCTGGTGAAGAAGCGCAACGTGCAGGCCAACTACAACTGGACCAGCAACCAGGCCACCTGGACCGGCGACATCAAGCCGGACCGTGCGGGCCCCATCGCGCTGAAGGCGGGCGACATGGACGCGCTGCTGATCAACCTGGCGATCGCCCGTGACCTGGCCGCCGGCAAGCCGCTGACCTATCGCATGGTCGACGAAGGCCGCATCAAGAACATGACGTACCGCGTGATCGGCAAGGAGTCGATCACCGTGGGCGGCAAGAGCTACGAGGCCACCAAGGTCTCGCGTGCCGACGGCAACAAGGAACTGATCGCGTGGATCGTGCCGGAGTTTCCGGTGCCGGCGCGCATGCTGCAGCGTGAGAGCGGCCGCGATGCGCTGGACCTGACCATCAAGGCGATGAACTGACCGGAGATCCACGTCATCCACGCATGGCGCGGATGGGTGTATCCCAAAAAGAAACGCCCGCTTTCGCGGGCGTTTTCTTATTTCTTCGCTTCGGCCGGTTTGTCTTCGGCCGCCTTGAACTCGGTGCGGCAGTCCACGCGGATCTGCTCGCCGGTGCTGCGCCAGACGAAGGTGCGGCAATGGCGGTTGCCGTCCTGGCTGTCGTTCACCGCAACCGCATAGAACGACTCGATGATCTCGTCACGCGTGACCGTACCGTCGCCGTTCCAGTCCATGTCCTTCTGCTCGATGCCCCGGGTGATGGCGATGTTGGCGTACCAGGCATAGCCCAGCCACGCCAGCACGATCAGCACCAGCGCAAGCAGCGCCTTGCGACGCGGGCTGAATTTCCCGCGCAGGATCATGGCACGCGCCGGATGGTGGCACCGAGCGAAGACAGCTTCTCTTCGATGTTCTCGTAGCCACGGTCAAGGTGGTAGATGCGGTCGATGGTGGTGTCGCCGCTGGCCATCAGGCCGGCCAGGATCAGCGACGCCGACGCACGCAGGTCGGTGGCCATCACCGGTGCACCGCTCAGGTGCTCGCTGCCACGCACGATGGCGGTGTGGCCTTCGACCTGGATGTCCGCGCCCAGGCGCAGCAGTTCGTTGACGTGCATGAAACGGTTCTCGAAGATCGTTTCGTTGATCACGCCCACGCCGTCGGCCACGCAGTTGAGCGCCATGAACTGCGCCTGCATGTCGGTCGGGAATGCCGGGTACGGCGCGGTGGTCAGGTTCACCGCCTTCGGCCGCTTGCCCTGCATGTCCAGGGTGATGGTGTCGTCGGTGGTCTCGATCTTCGCACCGGCCTCGACCAGCTTGGACAGCACCGCGTCCATGGTGTTCGGGCGCGCACGGTTGACCGTGACCTTGCCACCGGTCATCGCTGCGGCGACCAGGAAGGTGCCGGTCTCGATGCGGTCGGGCAGCACTTCATGGCGGCCACCGGACAGGCGCTCGACGCCTTCGATCACCAGGCGGGCGGTGCCCAGGCCTTCGATCTTCGCGCCCAGCGCGATCAGGCAGTGCGCCAGATCGGTCACTTCCGGTTCCATCGCGCAGTTGTCGAGGATGGTGGTGCCTTCAGCCAGCACCGCACCCATCAGCACGTTCTCGGTGCCGGTGACGCTGACCATGTCGAAGGTGAAATGGCCGCCCTTCAGGCGCTTGGCGGTGGCCTTGATGAAGCCGTTCTCGACCACGATCTCGGCACCCAGCGCCTGCAGGCCCTTGATGTGCTGGTCGACCGGACGCGAACCGATCGCGCAGCCGCCGGGCAGCGACACTTCGGCCGCGCCGAAGCGGGCCAGCAGCGGGCCCAGCACCAGGATCGAAGCGCGCATGGTCTTGACCAGCTCGTACGGTGCCACGTGCTGGTTGACCGAGCGCGGGTCGACCACGATCGCGCTGCCGCGCGACAGCGTGCCCTGGTCGATGGTGACCTTGGCGCCCAGCTCGCCCAGCAGCTTCACCGTGGTGACCACGTCGTGCAGGTGCGGCACGTTGGTGATCTCCACCGGCGCATCGGCCAGCAGGGTCGCGCAGAGAATGGGGAGGACGGCGTTCTTGGCGCCGGAGATGCTCACTTCACCGTGCAGCGCAGCGCCGCCGGTCACAACGATCTTGGCCATGTATTCGGGATCTTCTGCGGTTCAGCCGGCTTCGGCCGGGGTCACGGTTTTCAGCGCCAGCGCGTGGATCGCGCCGCCCATCAGGTCGCCCAGCGTGGCATACACCATGCGGTGGCGGGCCAGCGGCATCTTGCCGGCGAAGGCCTCGCAGACCACGGTCGCTTCGAAATGCACGCCATCGTCGCCCTGCACGTCGGCGCGGGCGCCAGGCAGGCCGGTTTCGATCAGATTGCGGATGGTGTCGGCGTCCAACGGGCTTTCCTAATAAAATGTGCGTCCATTCTACTTCCGCTGCGTGGCGTCCGCATGGCCGAATCCCTGTTGCCCCCCCGTTCCGTCGACCCTGCCGGCCTGGTCGCCAGCGGCCGCCGCGTCTTCGAGATCGAGCGGCAGGCGCTGGATGCCGTGGCCGACCGCCTTGGCGAGGCCTTCCAGCAGGCCTGCCAGGCGATCCTGGCCAGCCGCGGGCGGGTGGTCGCCACCGGCATGGGCAAGTCCGGGCATATCGCCCGCAAGATCGCCGCCACCCTGGCGTCCACCGGTACGCCGGCGTTCTACGTGCATCCCGGTGAAGCCGGCCACGGCGACCTGGGCATGATCACCGAGGACGACGTGGTGCTGGCCCTGTCCTATTCGGGCGAGTCCGACGAGGTGTTGATGCTGCTGCCGGTGCTCAAGCGCCAGGGCAACATGCTGATTTCCATGACCGGGCGCCCACAGTCCAGCCTGGCCACCGCTGCCGACATCCATCTGGATGTGAGCGTGCCGGCCGAGGCCTGCCCGCTGGCGTTGGCGCCCACCTCCAGCACCACCGCCTCGCTGGCGATGGGCGATGCGCTGGCTGTGGCCCTGCTCGACGCACGCGGCTTCACCGCCGATGACTTCGCCCGCTCGCATCCCGCCGGCAGCCTCGGCCGCCGCCTGTTGCTGCACATCACCGACGTGATGCACACCGGCGAGGACCTGCCCAGCGTGGGCGCCGACGCCAGCCTCAGCGAAGCGCTGATGGAAATGAGCCGCAAACGGTTGGGCATGACCGCCGTGGTCGATGCCGACGGCGTGCTGATCGGCCTGTTCACCGACGGTGACCTGCGCCGTGCGCTGGACAGCGCGCTGGACGTGCGCACCGCAAAGATCGCCGATGTGATGACCCGTAACCCGCGCACCATCGGTGCTGACCAGCTCGCGGTCGAGGCGGCCCAGCAGATGGAAACCCAGAAAATCAATGGCCTGATCGTGGTCGATGGCCAGGGCCGCGCGGTCGGCGCCCTGAACATTCATGACCTGTTGCGGGCCCGGGTGGTTTAACCGACAGTCCATCAACCCCATTCAGTCTGTAACGCCGCACCTGCCCCCAACGAGCCTGCCGCCCTGATGCCCTGGTCCCCCCTGCCCGCCTTCCCCGCCCACCTGCATGCCGCCGCGGCCCGTATCCGCCTGGCCTGCTTCGACGTGGACGGCACCCTCACCGACGGTCGGCTGTACTACGACAAGGACGGCAACGAGAGCAAGGCGTACTTCGTGCAGGATGGCCTGGGCCTGAAACTGCTGCAGCAGCACGGTATCCACCCCGTGCTGATCACCGCGCGCAACAGCCAGTCCGCGCTCAAGCGCGGCGCCGACCTCGGCATCGACACCCAGATCGCCGTGGGCGACAAGCTGGCCAGCGTGCAGGCGCTGTGCGCGCAGCACGGCATCGGCCTGGAACAGGTGGCGTTCATGGGCGATGACCTGCCCGACCTGGCGCCACTGGGTGCGGTCGGCCTGGCGGTGGCCCCGGCCAACGCCCATCCGTGGATCGCCGAGCGCGTGCACTGGCAGACCCGTGCCGAGGGCGGGCTGGGCGCCGCACGTGAGCTGTGCGACATCCTGCTGGCCGCCCAGGGCCACGTGGACGCCGTGCTGGCGAGGTTCGGCGCATGAACCTGCCCACCCTGAACTGGCGCACCGTGCTCGGCATCGGCCTGCTGCTGGCCGCCCTGCTGAGCAGTTGGGCGGCGCTGCGCAACCGCGACAAGGGGCCAGCCAAGGGTGGCCAGGAAGTCGGCGTGGATTACATCCTGCATGACTTCCAGATCGTCGCCCTGGATGAGCACGGCAAGGAATCGACCACCCTGCGTGCGCCGCTGCTGGAGCGCCAGCGCGGTGACCAGACCATCAACATCGCCACGCCGCTGTTCGAGATGCCGGACAAGGATGGCAAGCACTGGACCCTGCGTGCCGAGACCGGCTGGCTCAGTGCCAAGGGCGACGAGATGAAGCTGCGCGGCAATGTCGCCGGCGACAGCCCGGCCGGCCCGGGCACGGTGCCGACCACCTTCCGCACCGATCATCTGGACGTGTTCCCGAAGGAAAACCGCGCCCGCACCGACGCCCTGGTGACCATGACCCGCCCGGGCATGGAACAGTCCGGCGTCGGCTTCGAAGTGGATTCGAAGAACAACACGTATCATTTCCTCAGCCAGTCCAAGGGCCGCTACACGCCCAAGCACTGATTCCGCCGCCAGCCTGCGACGTCTCCGGACAGGCGCAGGGCCGGCAGCCCCATCCGCCCGCCCCCGGCCCGCCCGGGAGGCCCTCACCGGTAGAACGGACCCCGATGAAGATTCCCTTTGCCGCCGTACTCGCGCTCGGTCTTCTTGTCCCCAGCGCCGCCTTCGCCAAGTCCACCGACCGCAACGAAGACATGCACATCGATTCCGGCGCCCAGTCGGGCATGCTCACCGGCGACGGCAAGACCGTGCTGTCGCAGGGCGTGATCATCACCCAGGGCACGCTGGACCTGCGCTCGTCCGAGGCCGAGATCTACCTCAAGGACGGCGAGGCCGTGCGCGTGGTGTTCACCGGCAAGCAGGCCAAGATGAAGCAGCAGCTCGATGACGGCACCTGGATGGACGCGCTGGCTGATCGCATCGATTACGACATCAAGACCGAGATCATCACCCTGACCGGCAACTACAAGGTCACCAGCGCCCGCGGCACCAATGCCGGCCAGCGCATGGTCTACAACACCCGCACCGGCGAGATGAACTCCGGTGGTGACGGCAGCCGCGTGCGCACCGTCATCCCGCCGAAGAACAAGACCCCGGCCGCGCCTGCGGCACAGCCCAAGGCCACCACGCCGGCGCAGCCGGCCGGGAGCAGGAAGTAATGCTCGTCGCCAAGGGCCTGCGCAAGAAGTACAAGCAGCGCGAAGTGGTCAAGGACTTCGGGCTGACCCTCGACGCCGGTGAAGTGGTCGGCCTGCTCGGCCCCAACGGCGCCGGCAAGACCACCTGTTTCTACATGATCGTCGGCCTGGTTGCGGCTGACGCTGGCAGCATCGTGCTCGATGGCAAGGACATCACCGGTGACCCGATGTACACCCGCGCCAAGCAGGGCGTGGGCTATCTGCCGCAGGAACCGTCGGTGTTCCGCAAGCTGACCGTGGCCGACAACATCCGCCTGGTGCTGGAACTGCGCGAGGACCTCGATTCGAAGGGCCGCGAACGCGAATTGAACAGCCTGCTCGACGAACTGCAGCTGGGCCACGTCGCTGACCAGCTCGGTGCCAGCCTGTCCGGTGGCGAACGTCGCCGCTGCGAGATCGCCCGCGCCCTGGCCGCGCAGCCGCGCCTGATCCTGCTCGACGAACCGTTCGCCGGTGTCGACCCGATTTCGGTCGGCGAGATCCAGCGCATCGTCACCCATCTCAAGCAGCGTGGCATCGGCGTGTTGATCACCGACCACAATGTGCGCGAGACCTTGGGTATCTGCGACCGCGCGTATATCCTCGCCGAGGGCAGCGTGCTGGCCCAGGGTTCGCCGGAGGCGATCCTGGACAATGCCGACGTGCGTCGGGTCTACCTTGGGGATTCCTTCAAGCTGTGACTGCGGTCGCCGGGTCCCTTTCCTTCCTTTCGGCACAGGCATGAAGACTCGGCTGCAGACATCGTTGGGACAGCAACTGGTGCTCACGCCCCAGTTGCAGCAGGCGATCAAGCTGCTGCAGATGTCCACCACCGAGCTGGAGCTGGAAATCGCGCAGGCGGTGGAAAGCAATCCACTGCTGGACTGGGCCGACAGCAGTGACAGCAGCAGTACCGCCAACGAAGCCGGCGATGGCAACGACAGTGATGCCCCCGCAGAACGCACCGATGCCGGTGACGATTGGGCACCGGCCGAACTGGACTGGAGCGCGACCGGCAGCGGTGGCAGCTTCGACGATGACGACGACAACGGCAGCGCTGCCGAGCGCGTAGCCGAAACCGAAACACTGGCCGACCATCTGCTGTGGCAGCTGCATCTGTCGCATCTGTCCTCGCGTGATCGCAGCATCGGCGCGGCACTGATCGATGCATTGGACGACGACGGGTACCTGCGCGAGCCGCTGGCGACCATCGCTGAAACCCTGTTGCCGGCGATCCACGCCGACGAGGACGAGATCCTCGCCGTGCTGCATCGCATCCAGCGCTTCGATCCGGTGGGTGTGGCTGCACGCACGCTGGGCGAATGCCTGCTGCTGCAGCTGGATGTGCTAGCCGGCGACACGCCCGGCCTGATCCTGGCGCGGCAGATTGCCGCAGGCCCCTTGGAACGGTTGCCGCGCAGCGGCGTCGCCGGGCTTGCCCATGAGTTGAAGCAGCCGCTGGACGAGGTCGAGACTGCCGTGGCGCTGCTGCGCTCGCTGGACCCGCGCCCGGGCACGCAGATCGCACCGCTGTCGCAGGACACCTATGTGGTGCCGGACGTGGTGGTGTGGCGGCAGAACGGCGTGTGGCGCGCGGCGCTGGCCGCGCATGCCGGGCCGAAGGTGGTGATCCACCGCGGCTACGAACAGCTGATCCGACGCTGTGGCGACGCCGATGCCGGCTACCTGCGTGCCCAGCTGCAGGAAGCGCGCTGGCTGCTGAAAGGGCTGCAGCAGCGTGGCGAAACCCTGCTGCGCGTCGTGCGCAGCCTGATCCTGCAGCAGGCCGGCTTCCTTGAATTCGGTGAGCAGGCGCTGCGTCCACTGACCCTGCGCGAGATCGCCGCCGAGCTCGGCCTGCACGAATCCACGGTCTCGCGCGCGATCGCCCGCAAGCACGTGCGTACCCCGCGAGGCACCCTGCCGCTGCGCGCCTTCTTTGCCTCCGGCATCGATACCGAGGGCGGTGGCGAGGCGTCCAGCACCGCCATCCAGGCGATGATCCGGCGCCTGATCGACGACGAGAACCCGCGCAAGCCGCTTTCTGACGCCAAGCTGGCTGACCTGCTCAAATCATCGGGAATTCCAGTAGCGCGGCGCACCGTGGCGAAGTATCGTGAAGCCATGAACATTTCCGCCTCGCACGAAAGGGTCAGAATCGCTTGACGCGCCGCCGCGCCCGGCGGAGAGGTTCATTGGCACATCCGAACACAGGAGAAACCCGATGCGCATCGAAACGTTTGGCAAAGATGTCGAAGTCACCCCGGCCCTGCAGTCCTATGTAGAGGAGAAGCTGGCCCGGATCGGCAAACACTTCGACCAGCACTGCGAAGCGCGGGTGACCCTCAAGCTGCAGAAGACCGAACACCACGTCGACGCCAGCCTCAACATTCCCGGCCAGACCCTGCACGCCGAGGCCAATGCCCAGACCATGTATGCCGCGATCGACCTGCTTGCGGACAAGCTTGACCGCCTGGTGATCAAGCACAAGGAGAAAAAACAGCAGCACGCGCCGCTGCCGGTGGGCGACAATGGTGGCTGATCGCCACCGTTCCCCGCAGACATGCCCCTGACTGACCTCCTGGCGGCCGTGCAGACCCAGCTCTGCACGGCCACCGACCGCGACAGCGTCCTGCAGGCCGCCGCCGGGTTGCTGGCCTGCCGCCAGGCCAACGCCGAACAGATCTATCTGAACCTGTGCCAGCGCGAAGCGCTGGGCAGCACCGTGATCGGTCACGGCATCGCCATTCCCCACGGCCGCGCGCCAACCCTGGACCGCCCCCGCGGCGCCCTGCTGCGGTTGGCCACCCCGGTCGACTTCGGTGGCGACGAGCCGGTGGACCTGGTGTTCGCCATGGCCGTCCCCGCCCACTACACCCACCAGCACCTGATGCTGCTGTCCGAGCTGGCCGAGCTGTTCTCCGCGCCGGACATCCGCCAGGCCCTGCGCGAAGCGGGCGATGCCCGGGCCCTGCGCGAGGCGCTGGACATGACCCCACCTGCGAGCGCCGCATGAATACCAGCATCACCGCCCGTGAACTGTTCGAACAGCAGCGCGAGCGGCTGGGGCTGCGCTGGGCTGCCGGCAAGTCCGGCGAGAAGCGCGAGCTGGAGGCCGGCAACACGGTCTCGCGGCGCCCCTCGCTGGCCGGCTACCTCAACGCCATCTATCCCAACAAGGTGCAGATCCTGGGCACCGAGGAACTGTCCTGGCTGGATGCGCTGGAACCGCGCCAGCGTTGGGAGACCATCGAAAAGATCATGCAGTCGCACCCGCTGGCGCTGGTGCTGACCCGCAACCAGGCGTGCCCGGAAGACCTGCGTGCCGCCGCGGATGAATCCGGCACGCCGCTGTGGCTGTCGCCCAAGCGCGGCCACGAACTGCTCAACCACCTGTCCTACCACCTGGCGCGTACGCTGGCGCCGCGGGTGATCCTGCATGGTGTGTTCATGGAGATCTACTCGATCGGCGTGCTGATCACCGGCGAGGCCGGATCGGGCAAGAGCGAGCTGGCGCTGGAACTGCTCAGCCGTGGCCATCGCCTGGTCGCCGACGATGCCCCCGAATTCACCCAGATCGCGCCCGACGTACTCGACGGCACCTGCCCCGAGCTGCTGCAGGACCTGCTGGAAGTGCGCGGCCTGGGCGTACTGAACGTGCGCGAGATGTTCGGCGACACAGCTGTAAAGAAGAACAAGTACCTTCGGCTGATCGTCCACCTGACCAAGCCGATGACCGAACCCACCCCGCATGGCTACGAGCGCCTGACCGGCGACTCGGGCACCCGCCATGTGCTGGACCTGGATGTTCCGCTGATCACCCTGCCGGTGATGCCTGGCCGTAACCTGGCCGTGCTGACCGAAGCCGCCACCCGCCTGCATATCCTGCGTACCAAGGGCATCGACCCGGCGGCGATGTTCATCGCCCGCCACAGCAACCTGCTGGAACGGCGAACGCCCTGATTCCCCTGCCCTTCGAAGAGCCTGTCCATGAGCACCGCAACCCCCTCCGCCCCGACCCTGATCATCGTCAGCGGCCTGTCCGGCTCGGGTAAATCCGTCGCCCTGAAGACCTTCGAGGACCAGGACTACTACTGCTCGGACAACCTGCCGATCCACCTGCTGCCTGACTTCGTGCGCAGCCTGCTGGCCAACCACGACGGCAGCGCGCCGCGTCGGCTGGCGGTGGGCATCGACGTGCGCGGCCAGGCCGACCTGAGCCAGCTGGGCGACTGGCGGCAGCTGGCCACCGACGCCGGCGTGGAAGTGAAGGTGCTGTTCTTCGAGGCCAGCGATGAAACGGTGCTCAAGCGCTATGCCGACACCCGCCGTCGCCATCCGCTGAGCCAGCTGGGCCTGTCGCTGCCCGAAGCGATCGCCCGCGAGCGCGAGCTGACCGCACCGCTGCGCCGCGAGGCCGATGCGGTGATCGATACCAGCAACCTCAACGTGCATCAGCTGCGGCGGCGGATCATCACCGAGTTCACGATGGACCATGCCACCGGCCTGTCGCTGCTGTTCGAATCGTTTGCCTACAAGCGCGGCGTGCCGGCCGAGGCGGACTTCGTGTTCGACGCGCGGGTGCTGCCCAATCCACACTGGGACCCGGACCTGCGCGCGCTCAGCGGCCGTGAGCCTGGCGTGCGTGACTACCTGGAAGCGCAGCCGGACGTGCAGCGCTACCTGGCCCAGCTGATGGATTTCCTCGATACCTGGCTGCCGAAGCTGGGGGATGGCACCCGCAGCTACGTGACCGTGGCGTTCGGCTGCACCGGCGGCAAGCACCGGTCGGTGTTCCTGGCCGAGCGCCTGGCCCGGCATGCCCGCGAGATGGGCTGGGAAGACGTGGCGACGTACCACCGCGAACAGGATTGAGGGGGTCGGCCGGGCTGCGCCCGGCACCCGCCGGTAGTGCCGGCCGCTGGCCGGCAACAGCAACAGCAAAAGCAAAAGCGGCATTCCGTGGGATGGCGGGGCGATGTGGGCAGGCAGGACACGCCGTGAACCCCTCCCTGGGGGCTCGATGGCGCCATCCATGGCGCCAACGGTCCTGCCTACCCACACCGCCCCGCCTCTGACAGATTCCGTGTGCTGTTGGTGGGTGTCGACCTTGGTCGACACGATCCACGCCATGCGTGGATGAGTCCCGGTCAGGCATCGAAAAACGCATGGGGTCGGATCCCTTTTCCAGGGGAAAAGGGCTCTGACCCTGGCAACACTGAATACGGGACACAGTGCCCCTCTCCTGCTGCTATCGCCAATTCACCTTGACCTGTTAACGTGCAGTAATGACCTGTGGCATTCTCCTCGTAACACATCCCGGGGTCGGGACCGCCCTGCTTGACGTGGCGACCCGGCTCCTGCGGCAGTTGCCGCTGAAAACCGAAGCTTTCGAAGTACCGTTCGACGCAGACCTGGATGCTCTTCTCCCGCTTGCCTCGGCCGCTCTGCGGCGGGTCGATGGCGGTGAAGGTGTGCTGATCCTGACCGACCTGTACGGCGCCAGCCCCGCCAACCTTGCCGGGCAGCTGGCCCGTCTGGGGACCCCGGTTCGCCGGGTGTCGGCGCTGAGCCTGCCGATGTTGCTGCGGGTGATGAATTATCCGGAACAGGGACTGGATCAACTGCCCGCCACAGCCGCGGCGGGTACCCGTAATGGAGCGATAGTCGACGATGCTTGAACGAGAACTCACCGTGAGCAACCGCTTGGGCCTGCATGCCCGGGCCACCGCCAAGCTGGTGCAGACCCTGGCGCCGTTCCGCTGCAACGTGACCATGGCCGCCAAGGGCCGTGAGATCAACGCCAAGAGCATCATGGGCGTGATGCTGCTGGCCGCCGGCCAGGGCACCCCGGTCACGGTGCGCATCAACGGCGAGGACGAAGCCGCCGCGATGGAAGCGGTGGTCGGCCTGTTCGAACGCCGCTTCGACGAGGACAGCTGAGCGTGCCACGCGCGCGTGCCGCCCAGGTCCCTTCCAGCCAGCGGCCGGTACAGCTGCTGGCCGGGCACGGTGCTGCCCGTGGCGCGGCGATGGGCCGGGCACGGGTGCGCCTGCCGCATGCGCTGGAAGTGGCCGAGCAGCGCATCGCCGCCCATCAGATCGAGGCCGAACTGGCCCGCCTGCACCGGGCGGTGGATGCCGCGCGCACGGAAATGCACGAGCTGCGCCAGCGCCTGCATGGCGCCTTGAACCAGGAAGTGGGCGAGTTCCTCGACCTGCATGCCCTGCTGCTGGACGATCCCGAGCTGTTGTTCGGGCTGGACGAACTGATCCGCAGCGGCCCCTACAGCGCCGGCTATGCACTGCGCCTGCAGCGTGACCGCCTGGCCAAGGTCTTCGATGGCATGGACGATGCCTATCTGAAGAGCCGCATGGACGACCTGGACCATGTGATCGGCCGCATCCACGCCTTCCTGCAGCCCGAACGGCCGCCGGTGATGAAGGGCCTGGCCGGGGAGATCCTGGTCTGCGACAACATCGCCCCGTCCGAGCTGGCGCAACTGCAGGCGCAGGGCGTGGTCGGCATCGTCACCGCCGCCGGCAGCGCGCTGTCGCACAGCGCCATCCTGGCGCGCAGCCTGCACCTGCCCCTGATCGTCAACGTGCCGCAGCTGCTCAGCCGCATCGCCGATGGCGACGTGCTGATCATCGATGGCGCCGACGGCAGCATCACCGCCAACCCGCAGGCCGACAACCTGCGCGACTACCGCGCGCGCCTGAAAGAGCATGCGCGCGAGCAGCGCGAGCTCGGCCGCCTGCGCAGCAAGCCCAGCCGTACCCGCGACCAGGTCGACATCGCGCTGCTGGCCAATGCCGAATCGCTGGAGGACGTCACCCAGGCACATGCGCTGGGCGCGCAGGGACTGGGCCTGTACCGCACCGAATTCCTGTTCCTGCAGCGGAACGAGCTGCCGGACGAAGAAGAACAGTTCCAGACCTACCGCGATGCCGCATTGGGCATGAGCGGGCGACCGGTCACCATCCGCACGCTCGATCTGGGCGCGGACAAGGCCGACCGTACCGGCCTGACCCTGAGCAATGAAGAGAACCCGGCCTTGGGACTGCGCGGCGTGCGCCTGTCGCTGGCACGGCCGAAGGTGGCCGACACCCAGCTGCGCGCGATCCTGCGGGCCTCGGCCTACGGCAAGCTGCGCGTGCTGGTGCCGATGGTCAGCACCCGCGAGGAACTGCTGGCGGTGCGCCGGCGCATGCTCAAGCTGACCGAACAGCTGCGTGGCGAAGGTCACATGGTGTCCGACCATGTGCCACTGGGGGCGATGATCGAGGTGCCCGCTGCGGCGTTGGCACTGGAGAGCTTCATCGACCTGGTCGACTTCCTGTCGATCGGCACCAACGACCTGGTGCAGTACCTGCTGGCCGCCGACCGCAACAACGAGGCACTGGGCGAGCTGTATTCGCCACTGCATCCGGCCGTGCTGCGGCTGCTGCAGATGGTGATCGAGACCGGTGCGCGGCATCGCATCCCGGTGGCGGTCTGCGGTGAGATGGCCGGTGATGCTCGGATGACGCCACTGCTGCTGGCGCTGGGCCTGAGCGAGTTCAGCCTGCACCCCGGCACACTGCTGGAGGTGCGCCGCGCGATCCGCGAGGCCGACCTGGCCACGCTGCGTGCGCGCGCACCGAAGCTGCTGGCCGCACGCGACCGCCGCGCCATCGAGCGCTGGCTGGCGCTGGTGGCCGAA